>CAZODX010000110.1:0-5386 GCA_964578715.1 uncultured Thermotogae bacterium
GGTCTGTAAGACCCCACAGCGGGCGCGGGTGTGGGGATCATATGAGAGCGCTTGAAACTCTAAGGACTTAGTCATTGCGCTAATAAAATATATCCTCATTCGATGATACAGCTTCTCTCGAACCTCTCGCGCTGGCCAAGGTTTTAAAAACCCAGTCAACCTCAAGGCTACGTAGCGCTTTCGATCCCCTCTCTTGTTGGATTCTCAAACATCACTTTACTCCTTCAGCTGCTGTTGAGAAATCTTGATGAGCATCCTGAGCGCGTTGTTGACCACTTTGGAGTTAGGGAATACCTTGGCCACATCAGGTTCAAGAATAACAAGATTGGTACCTTCAGCATATCGCTTCGCATACTTGCCGCGCACGCCCTTGCTGAAGTCGTACTCTTCCAGCATCTCTTTTGAACGTACTTTAGATGCCTTCTTCATAGGTCCTCCTTTCGCGTCTGGTCGCAACACGGGCACTGATGATACGAATATTATCCCCTCTTTCTGTATGCACTACAACCAAGATGCGCCGTCGAATGGATTCCCCCATCGTTACAAAGCGTTTCTCATGCTTGGAGTGCAGCGGGTCATCAATCGTCAACGAGAGCGGATCACCAAAGACTGTAGCAGCTTCTTCAAATGAAACGCCATGCTTCTTAAGATTCTTTCTGGCTTTATTCTCATCCCACTCAAAAGTCAATCCCATTAGCGATCTTGGTTCCCTTCATAAGCTAATAAAAGATCGTCCTCGTCCTATGATACGGCTTCTGTCGAAATTCCTCGCACTGGCCGAGATTCCATAAGAGCCAATCAATCTCGAAACTGCGCAGCGACCGCCCAAGCTGCTCAAGCTCTTGTTTTAATAATTCTACCGCCCAGATCGTATGCGCGCGAATCTCGATCTCTTCTGGGCTGCCTGCGGGCAACTCCTCACGACGGTCAATGCGCTCAGCAAGTTCTGGGCTGTAGCGCAGAATCCCCAGATGGCGCAGCACTTGAGGGACTTTATAGTCCGCAAACGCCGTCAGCTCGTCTATATCTGAAAACTCCCCCCAGCTGCGCCCACCAAAAGCCCCGTAGAGATCAGCGCAGAAGATCTGCGCGCGCTTGTAAAAGTAGACTGTGCGCCCGTGATAGCTCGCTTCATCACGAAAGCTCGAGAAGTCTTGAGCTAAGAGCTCGACCAAGCGCACGACCGAGCGCTCGGCACGCTCCACAAGTCGCGCTGCTTGTCCGTCATACTTGCTCTGCAAGGCCGCTCCGCACTCGCGCAAGATCTCCACGCGCTCGTCCAGCAACGGAATCTCGTTCTCCCCATCAAGAATTTCCCGAAGCGCTTTGCGCGAAATCTCCGCGAGAAACGAAGCTTCCAGAATACAATCCCCACGCAGAACGGCATCTCTGAGCGCCGCCGCAAGCGCGACGTAGCCGTCTAAGCTATGATACCGCCAGCGCGGCTCCGGCCAAAAACAGAAATTCAGAGAGTCCAGCACAAAGAGATACTGCACCGTGCGCGCCGTCCCGTCGCGAAAGTGCAGCCCATCCCACGCAAAGTTCAGCGATTGCCGAGCCAGCTCCTGGGCGCTCCGGCGCAGAGCATCTTCGTCTAAAGTGACATACTCAGCGCGCTCGACCACCCAGCGCACAGATTCTAAGACTTTTCTCATAGAGAGTCTCATTATAATTCGACAAATTTCTGTGCACCACGTACAATAGGGGCAAACGGAGCGAACAATGTCCGACAAGATCGAGCCGACACACTTGGCGATAGCCGTCTTTCGCTCGTGCGTCTACGAGATCGTGCTCTGCCAGACCGATCTCGACTGGGAGGCGCTGCGCCGCTGGGAGTTTATTCTCAAGGGCGGCGATGTGAAAGACTACTCGATTACGCGGCGCTTTCAAGCGTTCGCCCGCGCCAAGCAGCGCGCGCGCAACCCCGAAAATATCTCAGCGTATCTGCTCTATCGTCTTAGCCACGGCGGCGCCGGCCCCGATGACGGCCTCGTACTCGACGAAGAGACGGACCATCAGAAGGGCCCACACTGTATCACGTGTGGGGGGCTTATTGATCAAGCCCGTCGCGCCCAGATGCTCGAGCGCATCCGCGCCGGCTTCCGCATGGCCGATCTCAAAGTCCCCATCGATTGCGAAGAACTCGTCAATACGCACTTGACCCAAGCGGAGATGAACGAGTTCGTCGGCCATCAGGTGAGCTTCAGCTATCAAGAAAAACTTATTAATGAAGCTTTTGACGAATTGACAGCGGAAAAGACACGATAGACAATCTCTATATCAAAAGCATACGCTCTTGTGCTATACTGAAAAAAGGAGGTTCGCTATGACGCAGCGGGATCCGCTCAAGGAGATCGTCACAAGGCCGCTCGAGCCCCTCCCGTATTCATCCCATCCCAGCGATGCGATCCTGCATGACTATGTTCAAGGACAGCTGAGGCAAAGCGGCTCCTTCGATGTCGTCGGGCTGCAAGCGGGGAGTCTCGCACAATGGCACCGCGCCGAGGTCACAGCCCATCTCTTGACGTGCCGACGCTGTGCCCATCTTGTAGCAGAGCTCCGCAGAGAGCACGTTCCCAGTCAGCTCAAAACTCTTCTCCAGCGACTCTTCTCCCGACGAGAGCCGGTGCCTGCCTTCGCCCGCGCCGTGATGATTGCTCAGTTTGTCGTGATCGTCGGCTTGATCGGGGTGATCTATTTCAAGCCCGCCCCGTTCTTCTCGACGCTCAACCCGACGGCATCGGTTATCCCTTCGTCGGAGATCACAAAGACCCATCAGCCAGCCCCGCAGACGCCGCATCCCCAAGGGATGACACTCCCAACGCTCGAGCAGTCATCTGATGATATTATCTCTCAGCTTGTGGAGTCGCACCCGCTCACGGTTCACGTGTCGTTTCGGGAGGACACGCCCGCGCGAGAGCTGACCGATCTGATGCAACGCATCAACGGCATTCTCATCTTTGTTCGCCAGAGCGGCTTTGTTGTCAGGCTCTCTGCCGATGAGCCGCTGGAGAGCATTATTCAGAAACTGTCGCAAAGCCCCTATATCATCGAAGCACGCAAAGACTGAGAGGAGGTTTCTATGCAGACGCGATTGCTGCTTGTGGGGATCGGCGCGCTGGTGATAGTCGGCATCGTTATCGGTTGGACGATCTATGAAGCGTCGGCGGACCCGTTGCGCGGGATCGAGACGGTCGCGATTGAGCCCATCGAAAACGTCCCCGACTTTGTGCAAGAGGGCGTCTTGGGGCAGCTCACCGTGAAATTTGGCGATCGCGGAATTCGCATAGACGCTGCCAATCCCGACGCAGTCATTCACATTGACGTCAGCAAGCTCGAACTGAACGAGTCCGGCTTCTATCTCGTCGCTTCATTGGAGATCAAGAAGAAGACGGGGGAGCGGCGCAAGATGGTCTTCACGCTGAGTATCGACAAGAACGGGATCAACGCGGAGCTCAAGCGCGCCTAAAACCCATTCGCATATCGCTCACTCAGTCGCTATAATAGCCCTCACTGAGAATCGCAGTGGAGGACCTCATGGGCAGCTTTGACACGATCGTTTCGCTCTGTAAACAGCGCGGCTTCGTCTTCCAGTCTTCAGAGATCTATGGGGGCATCGGAGGCTTTTGGGATTACGGCCCCTTGGGCGTCGAGCTCAAGAATAATATCAAGCAATCGTGGTGGCAGCGCGTCGTCCAGATGCGCGACGACGTCGTGGGGCTCGACGCGGCTATCATTATGAACCCGCAGACGTGGGTCGCCAGTGGCCACGTCGAGGAATTCACGGACCCGTTAGTGGACTGCAAACGGTGCAAGAAGCGCTTTCGCGCTGACGCTATCGTGAACAACACGTGCCCGGAGTGTGGAGCCGTTGGGCAATTCACGGACGTAAGACGATTTAATCTAATGTTCAAGACCTATGTCGGCCCGGTGGAGGAGAGCGCCGCGCTAACATATCTGCGCCCGGAGACCGCACAAGGGATCTTTGTGAACTTCCAGAACGTCGCTATTGCGATGCGCAAGAAGTTGCCCTTCGGCATCGCCCAGATTGGGAAAGCGTTCCGCAATGAGATCACGCCGGGGGATTTTATCTTTCGCGATCGAGAGTTTGAGCAGATGGAGCTCGAATACTTTGTCAAGCCTGGCACTGACGAGTATTGGCACGAGCATTGGGTCGAGGAGCGCCTCAAATGGTATCTTGAAGATCTGGGCTTGCGCAAGGAGAAGATCCGCGCCCGTGCCCTTCCCAAAGAAGATCTCGCGCACTACTCGAAAGCAACTTTTGAGATCGAGTACGACTTTCCAGGCAAGGGCTGGGCAGAGATCGAAGGGATCGCCAATCGCACAGATTACGACTTAAAGCGCCACTCGCAGCACTCCGGGAAAGATCTGAGGTACTTCGACGAAGAGACTAAAGAGCACTATATCCCCTATGTGATTGAGCCTTCGTGTGGGGTAGATCGCATCTTCTTAGCCGTGCTCTTAGATGCCTACCATGAAGAAGAAGTCCGGGGGGAGAAGCGCGTCGTCTTGAGGATCAAGCCCCAGCTTGCCCCGGTCAAGGTCGCGGTCTTCCCGTTGCTGCGCAATCGTCCAGAGATCGTCCAAAAAGCCAAAGAGATCGCGGCGATGCTGCGCAAGCACTTCACAGTGTGGTACGACGATACAGCAGCCATCGGGCGCTTATATCGCCGCCAAGATGAGATCGGCACCCCTTACTGTATCACTGTGGACGTCCAGTCTCTGAGCGATAACGCCGTGACTATCAGGGATCGCGACACGATGCTCCAAGAGCGTGTCCCTATCGAGCGTGTCGCTGCGGTGCTGAAAGAGAAGCTTACCGAGTGCTAGGGCCCTCTTGCATGGTGAGCGCGCGTGCGCTAAGATCAGGGCAAGGAGCGCACCAGTGAAGATGGTCATAATGCGTCGCGGTTTTCTTGTAGTCTTGATCTGTGCTGTTACCGTAGCAATGCTGTGGGGGCTGTTTGCGGCGCGGGGACAATCGCCCAACGCCGCGACGCTGTTTAGCCCGCTGATGGAAGCCTATCAGCGCATTAAATCGAATTTTTATAGGCCCGAAAATGCGCCGGATGCCCGCTTGCTCCGAGGGGCTATCGAGGGCATGGTGGAGACCCTGGGAGATCCCTACAGTCGCTATCTCCCTGCCGAAGATTATCGCCAATTCAACGAAGGGTTTGAGAAAGAAGTCGTCGAAGAATTCGGCGGGCTGGGGATGCAGATCGAAGTGCGAGATGGAAAACTCTTAGTCGTTGCTCCGTTGCACGATACCCCAGCCAGTCGTGCCGGCATCGAGGCCGGCGACTGGATCCTCGAAATCAACGGCGAATCCACAGAAGGGATCACCCAAGAGCAAGCGGTGAAGAAG
>CAZODX010000111.1:0-1371 GCA_964578715.1 uncultured Thermotogae bacterium
AAGTTAGCCTTCGTCTTGACAACTTGCATAACTTCCCATTTTATGTTAATTTAATGCTGCCATGAGTGCGTTCATCATCCGGCGGCTCCTAATTCTTCCTGTGCTTGTGCTAGGCGTCGCCGTGCTGGTCTTCGCCATGTATGCCATGCTCGATGTGCGCGAGCGCGCCAGCCTCTTTATCCGCGATATCCCCAAGACCCCCGGCGCTATGGAGCGTATCATCGAAAAATACGGGCTGAATGACCCCATCCCCGTGCAGTTCTGGCGCTGGCTCGTGGGGGTGCGCGACCCTGAGACTGGAGAATGGCATGGCGGGGTCATCCGCGGCAACTTGGGTTGGTCTAAAGTAGCCCAGCGCCCCGTCTGGGACGCTTTACTCTATTATCTGCCAGCAACGGCAGAACTAGCCCTCTGGAGCATCATCCCCGTCTTATTCATAGGGATCTGGCTTGGGGTCCAAGCCGCAGTCCACCAGAACACCCTCATTGACCAGCTAGCGCGCGTCTTTGCCATCACTGGGACGTCCTTCCCGACGTTCGTCTTTGGGCTGCTGGGCTTGATGATCTTCTACGCCAAGCTGGGGTGGCTGCCCGCAGGGCGGCTCTCGGACTGGGCCATCCAAGAAGTGATCCACGGCAATATCATCCAGTACACACGAATGAATACGATCGACGGCCTGCTCAACGGGCGGCTCGACTTCTTCTGGGATGCCCTGCGACACTTGATCATGCCCGTCATCGTCTTATCTGTCGTGAACTGGGCCCTGATCTTGCGCGTCACGCGCTCTTCGATGTTAGAGACCCTCCGCCAGGAGTACGTCACCGTTGCCCGATCCAAAGGACTCCCGGAGAGAGACGTCATCAACAAGCACGCCAAGCGCAACGCCCTCATCCCCGTCGCGACCATTGGGGGATTTACAATCATCGGGCTGCTCAACGGCGTCGTCTTGACCGAGACGGTCTTCAATTATCGTGGACTGGGATATTGGGCAGCGGACGCTGCCGTGCATTTGGATATCATCTCTGTGTTGGGATTTACGCTCTTTAACAGCGTGCTGCTGATCATAGGGAATCTCATCGTAGATATATTATATGCATTGATCGACCCGCGGGTGAGACTGGAGTGAGCAAGATCCAAGCTGCGCTGCGTCATCCCCTCTTATGGGTGTATCTCGTGCTGGGTGGGCTCTTCGCTCTCGTGCTGTTCTTTGCCAATCAAGAGTTTGGGTACTTTTTGGTCGAAGACCCGCTCTTTCTCATCAGCGAGGTGTTGGTCTTTGGAGTGATCGCGACGATCATCACGGTCGCCTATCGGGTGCGCAAGCTTCTCCAGAACCCGTTGTCGCTGGCGGGGATCATCATGGTGCTCTTC
>CAZODX010000111.1:1381-5373 GCA_964578715.1 uncultured Thermotogae bacterium
CCGTGGCTGGCTCCTCCGCTCGCTCCCGACGCCCGCCCCGATGACCCCTATCGCATCGCCCAGTGTGGCTATCTCCCCACCCCAAAGCCGCCCAAGGCTCCTGATCTCATAGATGGGATCATCAAGATCGTCACCCGCCAAGCGACCATCTGCCAGGTGAGCCCCTTCGGCACTACAGAAAATCAATACGACATCTACTACGGGATCGTGTGGGGGACGCACATGGTCTTCTTCGTGGGGATCGTCATCACTTTTGCCAACGTCCTCATCGGGATAGCCATCGGCTCGATCAGTGCGTACTTTGGCCGTTGGATAGATGAGATTCTCATGCGCATCACTGATATCTTCTTAGCATTCCCGTTCTTGATCGCGGCAGTAACGATGGCCGCGGTGCTGCGGGCCAAGTTCGGCTCCAGCGGCGGCTTGATGATCGGCGTGATCGCGCTCATTGTCTTTGGCTGGATGGGGTATGCCCGGCTTATTCGCGGGGATATTCTGTCGATTCGCGAGCGGGAGTACGTCCTCGCCGTGAAAGCTATGGGGGCGCGCGACCTGCGCATCTTGCTCAAGCATATTCTCCCCAACGCGATCTATCCCACGCTCGTTGTGGCTTCCCTCGACGTGGGCACGTATGTGCTGAGCTTTGCGGCGCTGAGCTTTTTGGGACTAGGAGCCGAGGTGGGCTTCGCTGACTGGGGCCAGATGATCTCGTTCGCCCGCAACTGGATCCCCAATCTCTATGAGTTCTGGTATATCGTCTTCTACCCAGGGATGGCGATCTTGCTCTTCGTGCTCGGCTGGAATCTCATTGGCGACGCTTTTCGAGATATCTTAGACCCGCGCCTGAAGGGCACCCGCTAGCCCCTCGCTACTTCTCTTCGGCTTCGAGCGCGATGATCTCCATCCCGTTGTAGTAGCCGCAGTTGAGGCAGACACGATGGGGCAGCTTCGGCTCATGGCAGCGCGGGCATTCGTTGATCGTCACCGGCGTAAATTTATAGCTTGCCGCGCGATGCATGCGCTTCTGCGATCTTGATCGTCTGTATTTAGGTTGTCCCTGTCCCATAGTCACAGCTCCTTATAGATAGAATCACGGAAAGCACCGAGAAAAACTGAAAGCATGGAAGACGGCTCTCTTCTGTGTTCTCCGTGGGAATTCCGTGCCTTCCGTGATGCAAATTCTATCAAACGGAACGCTCTTGTGCAACCGGCTCGCTCTCCAGAAGAAAAGTGACCGGGCCGTCGTTGATGAGAGAGACTTTCATGCGTGCCCCAAAGACCCCAGATTCGATCTTCAGCCCGCTGCGACGCAGCTCTTGCAGGAAGAGCTCATAGAGCACGCGGGCGTGATCGGGAGGCGCCGCCGCCTCGAAGCTGGGCCGCCGCCCCTTCTGGGTGTTCCCATAGAGCGTAAACTGCGAGACGACTAAAATCTCGCCCTGCACGTCCTTGACCGAGAGGTTCATCTTGCCCGCGGCATCTTCGAAGATCCGCAGCCCCAGCACACGATCAGCGAGAAAGATCGCGTCGTGCTCGGAGTCGCCTTTGCCCACACCTAAGAAGACTAAAAGCCCCGGGCCGATCCGACCCACAACTGTACCGTCAATCTCGACAGACGCTTCTTTGACGCGCTGCAGTACGAGACGCATGAGATTTATTGAGATGTAGCTCCGTTGGAGCTACCAACGACGAATCCCAGAATGAACGCGGCAAGACCTACCAGTAAGATAGCTCCAACGTCCGTTTTGTAAGGTTCTTCGCGCTGAATAGCGCCTTGAGCATACTCTAAATAGGGCTTTTGCACCTCTTGGATTTCCGCGGCTGTGAAGACCTTTTTCGTGGAGAGAACCCCCAAGAATAAACCATAAGAATTCATGAGAGCTGAGATGCTCTTGAGGCCATGAGCCAAATCAGATTGCAGTAAGCCGATCTTACGCCCAAAACTGATCCAAAGCGCGATGAGCAAACCAAGGTTAATCCAAGCTAGCACATCATTCAGTTCCATAGGCTCTCCCCTTTGGGAAGTTTACTCATTTTGTTCATCAGAGTCAAATGCTTGCACAAACTCTCTCCGGGCTTCTATAATAAGCCATGCCCATGCGCCCGTATGTGCTTATTATTCTAGACGGCTGGGGGATGCGCCACGAGACAGATTGGAACGCCGTCGCGGCCGCGAAGACCCCTAATTTTGATCGCTACTGGGAGAGCTGCCCCCATACGCTGGTGCGCACCGACGGACGATTTGTGGGCCTGCCTGAGGGACAATTTGGAAACTCCGAAGTCGGCCATCAAAACTTAGGAGCGGGTCGCGTCGTCGTGCAGACGTCGACCCGGATCTCTGATGCCATCGCCGATGGGAGCTTCTTCAAAAACAGAGCACTCTTGCGCGCGGTCGCACATGTCCAAGCGCACGACAGCCGACTCCATCTGATGGGGCTGGTCAGCGACGGCGGCGTGCATAGTCTCTTGGAGCATCTCTTTGCGCTGATCGAGCTTGCCGGGCGCGAGCACGTCTATAATCTCTTCATTCATGCGTTTCTCGACGGGCGCGACACCCCGCCCACCTCGGGCGCTCAGTACGTACAACAGGTGCGCGGGTTCTGCACACGCGCGGGCTTCGGGCAGATCGCGACCGTGATGGGGCGCTACTGGGCAATGGATCGCGACAACCGTTGGGATCGCACGGAGAAAGCGTATCGTGCGCTACGCTTCGCTGAGGGGCTCAGAGACGACGGCCCTCCCGAAGCCGCGGTCGCACGGGCTTATACGCGCGGCGAGACCGATGAGTTTATTAAACCCATCGTGCTCGATCCCGACGGGGCCATTCGCGACGGCGACGCTGTAATATTCTTTAACTTTCGTCCCGACCGGGCGCGGCAACTCACCCGCGCCTTCACTGAGAGAGATTTCGCGCAGTTTGAGCGCGGGCCATGCCCACAGGTCGAGTTCGTCACGCTCACTCAGTATGACCAAAGCTTTGCTGTTCCTGCGGCCTTCCCCGCTGAAGAGACGTTAGAAAATATCTTTGGCGAGGTGCTGAGCAGAACGGGGCTGACGCAGTTTCGCATCGCCGAGACGGAAAAATACGCGCACGTCACGTATTTTTTCAATAACGGGCGTGAAGCCCCCTTCCCCGGTGAAGACAGAAAGCTTATCCCATCGCCCAAGGTCGCTACCTATGATCTGAAGCCAGAGATGTCTGCCTATGAAGTCACTGAAGAAGCGATAAAACGGATCACGAGTCGTCGCTATGATTTTATTCTGATAAACTATGCCAACCCCGATATGGTGGGGCACACAGGGGTCTTTGAAGCAGCTGTGAAAGCTGTCGAAGCTGTCGACGAATGTCTTGGGCGCGTGGTAGAAGCAGCGCGCTCTGTCGATGGAGAAGTCTTGATCACGGCTGATCACGGCAACGCCGATATCATGCGAGACGAGCGCGGCCACCCCCATACGGCGCACACCCACAGCCCCGGCCCCTTGATCTACGTGGGCTCTCAGCAGATAAGATTTGCTGAAGAAGGCGGGGCGCTCTGCGACGTCGCCCCGACGCTCTTAGATCTGATGGGCTTGGAGAAACCCCACGAAATGACGGGGAGGAGTTTAGTCATATGGCCGAACTGAGAAAGATCAGCGGCGAACTTGGGGACATTTATATCTCCGAGCGGGCGATTGCCCAAATCTGCGCCAAAGTCATCAGCGAGCAAGAGGGCCTGCGCACCCCGCGCCAGGCCCGCGAAAGCTCTGGATTTCTGGGCACGATCACCCAAGCGGTCAAGGGCGACGGCATCGAGGTGCTCAAGGAGAAGGGGCGCCTGGTCATTAAGATGTCTCTGTTTGCCGTCTACGGCACGCGCATCCAGGAGGCCGCTCAAAAAGCTATGAAAGAAGTGAAGGCTCGCGTGCGCGAGCTGGCTGGCCTCGACATAGACGACGTCGTCATCGAGATCACCGGGATTGTGTGAGCGATGCACCCGCAGATGTTCTCCCAG
>CAZODX010000112.1:0-5366 GCA_964578715.1 uncultured Thermotogae bacterium
GCAGCTTCTATCGCGGGGAAGCGACCTACTGCCCGCACTGCGGCCAGGTCGTCGCTCGTTGGTCGAACAGACGATAAAATCTCTACGGTACCTCCAAGACGGTGCTCAACGTCAGCTCGGTAGAGCTTGCCAAATACGCGGCTCGGCCCTCCCCCTCCAGCGTGCTCACCCCGGATTGCTCGACCGTCACAGTATAGACCCACTCGTACGAGCCGCCCTTCTGCAACTGCAAGATCATAAACTCCAGATCTTCAGGGGAGCTGAGGGCATAGGGCAGGATCTCCCGCCAATAGATATATTCGATGTCGTGCTTGGCCGTCACTCGAAGGGTAATCTGCACGGTCTCGCCGACTTGGAGGGGTCTATTGGGAAGAATGCGCTCGACGATGACGAGCTCGTTCTCGGCGCGCTCCACGCGAAACTGCGGAGGCGGCGGAGCCAAGACGGTGATCTCCATGTGCGCTGTAGCGCTCTGGCCCACTTTGTCGTAGACGGTCAGGTGGACTGTATATCTTCCGGGCTTATCAAAAGTTGGCTCGATCCGAAGCCCCGTGAACTCGCGGCCATCGCTCAGCTTCCAATGCGCAAGCACAATTCCGCGGTCGTCTGTTGACGATGACGCGTCGAAGATCACCGTCAAGGGGGCGACCCCTGTGCGCTCCCCTTGACAGCTTGGACACTCATATTCAATCACAGCGACAGGGGGCTGATCGGGCTTCTCCCCAATGGGGATAGGCCGCGTGCACCCTGCCAGTGTTGTCAGAGCAATCGCGATCATGAGGATCTTCAAGAATCTCATAATCTCCTCCTCGGCTCTTGCACCCAGAGTACCAAAGAGGGAACGCCAGCGATATCCCACGGTGCAAAGCGGCCCGTGACGTTGATCACCTTTCCGCGAAACGTTTGACAGCTCTTCAGCAAGCAGCTACACTAAACCAAAACGCATTCAGAGTGAGGCCATGCACAAGATGGAATTAGTCGCTCAAGTAGCGCAGCGGACGGGGATGCCCAAGGAGACGGTCTTAAAGTCACTGAACGCGGCGTTAGCCGTGATCTCCGAGGCGATGGCACAAGGGGAGGAAGTACGGCTGAAGGGATTTGGGACGTTTGGAGTGCGGGCGCGTCGCCCCACGCGGCGCAGCCACCGCTGGACCCACGAGATCCTCTCTATTCCCAGTAAAGCCATGCCGCGCTTCGTCCCGGGGAAGACCTTGAAGCGACGCGTCGAGGAGAGTCTCACCGTCGTGCAGTTGCCCAGCGGGCGCCTGACCGTCCGCCCGAAGCTACAAGCGCCTTAAGAACTGCTCAGCTTCGTCCTTATAGGAATGGAAGGGATCGGCAAGGACGAGGGTGCGCTTGGGCTCGACGAAGACCCCATCCCACTCGATCATATATTCGCCCACGACGCGCCCGCGCAGGCCGCGCACAATGAGAGCACGGCCATAGGCCCTCGTATCCGCAGGAGGCTCCTCCATCGCCCGCTCAATATGAGAGTCGGTCGTGAGCCGCCGCCGCTGCGGAAGCGCATAGTAGAGCCCATGCTCCGGGTCAATATTATGATACTCCAAATCTAAACTGTGCAGGACGTCGTCTTGCCAGGTCAGCCCTTCGGTCTCTTTGAAGAGCTGGAGCATGGTGAACTTCGCTACCCAATCGAGCCGGTCGGCCAGCTCCAAGGGGTTGCGCTCTAACGCATCGAGGGTCTCTTCCCATTCGTGGAGGACCTCGTCGGTCTCAGGGTCGCGCCCGGCAAAGCGCCGTTGCGCCGCATCGAGATAGAAGCGCTGCAAGTCGATCGCCGAGATCGTTGAGCCGTTTTCGCGTCTGACGAGCCATCGGTGTGTGGGATCTCGAGAGATCTCTTTGAGGGCGCGCAACGGCGCAGCGAGCTCTACCCCTGACGGCACCGCTTGCTCTTCGAGCAAGTCTAAGACCAAGATCGTCGTGCCCAGCTTCAAGAACGTCGCATACTCTGAGGGATTCGCCTCGCCAAATAACAAGTGCAGACGTGGGCTGCGCGACAGCTCATACATCTGATCCCACTTGGGGTTGATCAGCGCGCGGCTGAAGCGCACTCGCCCAGAGACCGTATGCAGAATGTGATCCGCGCGCTGGGAGAGCTGAAAGTCTACGGTGGGATCGGGCTCGACCCCATAGGCTGAATCGACGAAGACCGTGTCGGCGATATGTCGGGATTTGGTCTGCCACGTTGTGGTGAGGCGATGGCCCCCAACTCGCCCTGCCCCAGCGAAGATCTGGCGCGTCACCAAAAACGGTACGAGTTTTTCCAGGGCATGGCGCCAGGAGAGCGATTCCGGGTTCACCGAATAATTCTCATGGCACCCAAACGTATGCCCGGCGAAATGATCGACGCTATTATTATAGAAGCTCACTTTCTCGTGGAGGCGCAGCTCTCGCACCATCCTGAGAATTAAGCGTTGGCCAGCACGCTCATACGCGATCAGATCCCGCAGCGACCGACACTCAGGGGTCGCGTATTCCAAGTGCGAGCCCACCGCATCGATATAGAGCCGGCCTCCGTTAATTAAGAACCCCCCGGCTTCTGCGGGCTCAAAGTACATATCGCGGGTATGCAGATCGAGCAAGCCCCAGCGCTTGTTGCGGAAGACCGCGTCCTTGACGCGCTCGACGATCTCTTCGTAGGGCCCTAGAGCGGGATCGCGCACCAGACACCCAAACTCCGTCTCCAGCCCGACCACACGATGCTGCATCGTTCACGCTCCTGCTCTTACATTAGCGAATCTTCGCTATCCTCGCAAGAATGGGCTCAGTTCGTCCTCGCGCAAAAACCGGAAGCGCCGCTCACGCGCGGAGGCGCGCTCCAGGAGCGCCGCTTCGACTACGCCTGTCTCGAGCGCCTTGGAAAGCACCGCGCGCCAGTCGGACTCCCCCACATCAAGAGCCGCACGACGCCCCACCGCCCACGCTTCAAGCGCCTTCTCCAGAGCGACCTCGCGCTTGAGGGCCTTCGCGCTTATCCCTGTGAGCACGCGCTCCATCGCCTCACGAGCGCTCTCGGTCCCTGCCGCCACGCCAAATCGATAGTTTATCGAAAACTCCCCGTCGTAATTGAGCAGATAGAACAGATCGCTCTCGGGAGCATCACCCAGCTGAGCGAAGAGCCCGCGGACGACCAAGGGCAACCGTAACGGATCGCTGAAGCTGCGCTTCATCGCCGGGCTGAGCGCCACCCCGACGACGCGTTGGATCGAGACGTCTTGCGGGCTGCGCGCAAACCCCTCCGCATGCGCAAAGTCGACCGCGATCTGACGGATCATCTCTAAATCAGACTGATTCCCCAAGCCCGCAAACGCCAATCTATCATAGATCTCAAAGATCTTTTGGTGGTGGGCACGGCGCACGGTCACTATTAAGACACCTTCGCGACACGAGAGCCCCACGACGGGACTGCCCTCGCGCAGGCGATCTTCGACATAGTCGGCTTTCTGTCTGAGAGTCTGCTGCCAATCGTAGGGGGTAAAAGCCATAGTCACTCTCGCAAGAGCCTCTTCTGAAGGGAGCGCAGGAGCTCTTCGGGAACGTCGGCGACGCCCTCGGCCGTCACGGTCTTGGCTGAGGGCAAGTGCGGGCGAATCCCGCCGGTTGCAGTGTCCAGCGACGCAGCGATCTCTAAGAGCAAGAGCGTCTCAGAGAGGGCTTCTTCCAGGGGCATCTGGTGAAAGGGGCCTTTGGTGCGCACGATATACTCGAACGACCCGCGAATGCGCTCTGCTCCCGAGCCGGCAGCGCCGAACTCGCGGCTCTCAAAGCGCGCTCCCATAACATCATAGAAGAAGATGCGCCCTTCGTTCTTGGTTTTATCAAACGCACTGACAATGGGCAAGAACGCACCAATCCCCTGAAGGGCTCCCGGGAGAGCTCGACTGAGCACCCGCGAGACTTCCGAGAGCTTCCCCTCGAGGCTCATCTCCTGGAGCTGGCTGCGCGCATAGTACTTAAACGAGTGCTGCAAGAAGCGCACCGCCTCAAACGCCGCAGCGTAGGAGCCCGCAATCGCGATGAGCGTCTCGTCGTCGAGCTTCAAGATCTTTTCAGCTTCTTCGTAGAAGATCGCATTCCCGGCGGTGGCGCGGCGGTCAGCGACGTTTAAGACCCCCTTATCGAACTTCACGGCGATGACCGTCGTGCCGTGGGCGCCACCCGCAGAGACAGCTTGAGATGGGCTCACTTCCCAGAGAGGGAAGCGCACCCCATGGGCTTCTAACAGCTTGGCGAAGTCGCCGTACGTACGCCTCACTCTCCACTGCGCTGGCGGTAGCGTTGGGCCTGGCGTGGGTCGACACGCCGCATCCGCTCCAAGAGCCTCTCTGTGTCCGGTTTGGGCACATTAGGCGTGCGCGGGCCATCGTCTTGGGGCTTGGTCAGCGGGTCCTGCGGCAATGGTCTTTGGATGCGCTCTGGCATAGCTATCCCCCCTTTATCGTCTGCTGTATGATACCCAAAAGCTCCCGCGGCGTCGAGGCCCCCTCCAGCACAGGCGCCATTGCCTCTACCCGACCGTCCACGAGATTTTTGAGATTTATTATAACGTCTTGCCCGTTGTGCGAGAGCGCAATCTGCCCCCAATTGAGCGCCCGGATCGCCGCAGCGAATTTTCGCACGCACAGCCCGCGGATGAACGCGCGCGTATCCCCAGGGGCATGGCGCATAGCGCGCTCGATCTCTTCGTCGGTGACGAGCCGACGTATCACCCCTTGCTGCTGAAGCTCATAGAAGAGACTGCGCTCCGGGTCAAGAGAGTGATACTCTAAATCAAGACTGCGCACGATCTCGTCGCGCCAGCTGAGCCTCTCAGCTTCTATAAACGTCTGGAGGAGCTGGCGCTTCGCCACCCAATCGAGCCGGTCCGCACAGCGCATCGGATCCGCCTCGAGATCGTCAAGCACGGACTCCCATTCGCGCAAGACCCACTCAGTTTCAGCGTCACGATGGCCAAAGAGCTCTTGGGCGGCTTTCAGATACGCCCGCTGGACGTCCACAGCCGAGATCGAGCCCTCTCCTTCGAGCTCGACGAGCCATCTATAAGTCTGATCACGCGAGAGCGCTTTGAGGGTTTTGATGGGGTCTTTAAGCGTCCCTGGGGGGCCGTAGCCTGCTTCGAGCGTCGCTATCACCAGGGCCGTCGTGCCGACTTTGAGGGCCGTGACATACTCGCTCAAGTTTGCGTCGCCACAAATGACGTGAAGTCTTCTGTAGAGCTTTTCGTCGGCGTGGGGCTCGTCACGGCTGTTGATGAGCGGGCGTCGATCGAGCGTGTCCACGCTGCACAGCTCCGTGAAGAAATCGGCGCGCTGCGAGAGCTGATAGTCCACCCAGCTCTCCTC
>CAZODX010000113.1:0-1295 GCA_964578715.1 uncultured Thermotogae bacterium
GTGTACGGTCCAGGCGAAGCCTGGTTTGCTCTAGCAAGCCGTTGGCGCTAAACTCTTTATATGAAGCTGACGTTTCACGGTGCGGCCAAGACGGTCACAGGGTCCTGCTTTCTCCTGCAGATAAACAAACTCAAAATTCTCATAGACTGCGGCCTGTGGCAGGGCTCCGAAGAGATCGAGAGCCGCAACTGGCTCCCTTTTGGCTTCCCCCCCAATAAGATCGATTATGTGATCTTGACCCACGCGCATCTTGATCACTGCGGGCTCATTCCCAGACTGGTGCGCGAGGGGTTTGCCGGGGAGATCCTGTGCACCGAGCCGACGCGCGATCTGGCACGACTGATCTTGACCGACAGCGCCCAGCTTCACGAAGAAGAAGCGGCCGTGCTCAGCAAGAAAGAGCGCCGCCGCGGCGGCGAAGCGGTCCGCCCGCTCTACGAGATCGAAGACGTCTTGGTCTCATTAGATCGCTTCGCCGATCCCGTCCCGCTCAACAAAACAATAGATTTAGCTAGGGGCGTCAAGCTCCAGTTCCGCGATGCCGGACACGTCCTTGGAGCAGTGTTTGTCCAACTCAGGGTGACCGAAGGGCGCAAGCGCCCAAAGAGACTGCTCTTCTCGGGAGATCTGGGCAATACCGATAAACTCCTCACCCCCGATCCCGCTGAGCCCGATCCTGCCGACATCGTTGTTATTGAATCTACCTATGGAGATCGCCAACACCGCTCGATGCGCGACTCCATCGCCGAGCTGCGCCAGGCGATTCTCTTGACGTTTGCGCGCGGCGGCAACGTGCTCATCCCTAGCTTCGCTCTGGAGCGCTCCCAAGAGCTCTTAGCCGTGCTCTTCCAGCTCTACAAGCGCAAAGAGCTCCCCGGCTGTCAAATCTTTTTGGACAGCCCCCTGGCGATCTCGACCACAAAAGTCTTTCGCCGCTACAGTGAGCACTTAAAATCTGAAGAAGCCCAGACACTCGCACACAGCCCCAACCCCTTCGATTTCCCGGCGCTGCGCTTTGCCCGCACCCCAGAAGAATCCAAAGCGATCAACGCGCTGGCAAGCCACGCGATCATCATCGCCGGCAGCGGCATGTGCACCGGCGGACGGGTCTTGCACCATCTCAAGCATCAGCTGTGGCGTCCAGAGTGCAGCGTCGTCTTTGTGGGCTATCAAGCCGACGGGACACTGGGACGACGCTTGATCGAGGGGGCGCGCACCGTGAGGATCTTCGGGGAGGAGGTCGCCGTGCGCGCCCAGATCTGGACGATCAACGGCTTCTCGGCGCACGCCGATCA
>CAZODX010000113.1:1305-2450 GCA_964578715.1 uncultured Thermotogae bacterium
GCGCTGGCTCGCCCGCGCGCAGAAGCCCGAAAAGATCTTCTTAATTCATGGGGAGATGCCCAGCTTGCTCGCGCTCAAGCACGCGATCCAAACAAAACTCGCGCGCACGGCACACATTGCCGACTGGAAAGAGACTGTCGAGCTCTAACTCCCTCCCCCAGATGGCGAGATCCCCAGCTCTTGTAAGTATCCCGACTGCTTCAGCTTGCTGAGGGCGAGCTCTTCGATCTGGCGCACGCGCTCCCTGCTTAAATTCAGGGACATCCCGATCTCAACGAGCGTCCGGGGATGATTGTCTTCTAATCCGTAGCGCAAGATCAAGATGCGACGCTCCCGTGCGTCCAAGTGGGCTAAGGCTTGCTCGAGGCGCTCCCGCTGCATCGCGCGCAGCGCTTCGTGCTCCGGCGCCCCACGATGCGCCGCTACGCTCTCCAGAAGCGTCTCGTCCTCTTCTTCCCCCATGGGGGTATCGAGCGATGGGGTGAACGGGCATACCTGGAGCAGGCGCCGCAAGATCCCTGGGGAGACACCGATCTCTTGAGCGAGTTCTTCGTAGTCGGGCAGATCGCCGCGCTCATGCCAGTATTGCTCCTCAATTTGAGTGATCTTATGCAGCAGCGAGACGAGATAGTCGGGCACCGCGATCACGCGCAAATGTTTTACTAATGAGCGCATGATCGCCTGACGGATCCACCAGGTCGCATAGGTGCTGAACTTATACCCGCGGCTGGGATCGAAGCGCTCCACCGCCGTGATGAGACCGATATTGCCCTCTTGGATGAGATCGAGCAATGGGACCCCAAGATCGCGATATTGAGCGGCGATGCTCACCACTAACCGTAAATTCGAGGTGATGAGGCGCTCGCGGGCGTGGGGGTCACCCCTGGCGGCACGTTGCGCGATCTTGTACTCCTCCTCCGGGGAGAGCAGGGGATGGCGCTTGATCTCGTTGAGATAGAGCTGCAAGAGACTGCCTTTCCCGTTGCCGTCGACACCGTTGGCTTCCACGGGGTCTCAACCTCCTCGCTACGGACTTGTCCTCATCTTAGCGAAGAGGGTGCGAGAAATCGCTGATGGCGCTCAGGGGCTCACGTGATCTCAGTCAGATTTTACCCGAGCATCACGTCGAGATAGAGCATGATCGC
>CAZODX010000113.1:2460-5355 GCA_964578715.1 uncultured Thermotogae bacterium
CGCGCCGAGCATCAGTCCCAGCGTCGCCGCGCGCTCGTGGCCCTTTCGGTGTGTTTCTGGGACGATCTCGTCGCTGATCACGTAGAGCATAGCTCCAGCAGCAAAGCCCATCGCATACGGCAGAATAGGCTGAGCGATATGCACCGCCCAGGCGCCCAAGAGCGCTAGGGGAATTTCGACTAAGCCCGCACGTATCCCGACAAAGCTAGCGTAGAAGTACGCGCCCAGCCCAGCACTGAGCGCCGAGACCGACACGGCGAGCCCCTCAGGGATATTCTGAATCCCAATCGCGAGCATGAGCTTGAGCGCGTTCCCCAAATCGCCGGAACCAAAGCCCACGCCGACCGCTAAGCCTTCGGGCATGTTGTGCAGGGTGATCGCGATGATGAAGAGCCAGACCGCGCGCACGCGCTTGGTGGCAAATCCTTCTTGGCCAGAGATCGCGTGCAGGTGGGGCACGATGTGATCAGATAGATCTAATAAGAAGACGCCCAGGGCCATGCCGATCAAGACCGGCCAGATGCCGCCGTATTGAATCCCCGGCAAGATCAGGCTTGTAAAGCTTGCGGTGAGCATGACCCCTGCAGAGAAGCCCAGAGCGCCGTCGAGAAATCTCTCAGACGGCTTGCGCCAAATCAAGACCAAGAGCGCTCCGAGGGTGTTAAGCGCGGTGATAACGATCCCGCCCCACAGCCCTTGCCAGATCGGGTTTGCCCCAGCTATCTCAACAAAGATCTGCTCAAATGGGTTGGAGACCATCGTGTGTGTCTGCCTCTCTTCGTGCAGCTTTATTGCGCAAGGGTAACAGCCTCGAGGGCTATTGTCAAGAGGGGGAAAGAATTCTTCGGAGGAGTTTTTAGGCAAGATTAGAGTTGTTAAGGACCGCGGGGTCGGTGCTTTACCGGATTGGGATTACCCGGAACAAATTCCCATTGCTCCCATTCTAATAAGGTTCCATCAGGAGCAAGAATTCTGATAGTATAAATGGCTTTATTATAATCTAATTTTTTCGTCAAATTTGGGAGTAAGACCCGGAGTTTGCACAAATTCGGTGTGGGTCACAAATAAGCCAAAATCTCCCGGGTGGAATCCTAAGATTTCTTTTCTCAAAATTAGACCAAATGTACCACCAATTACATCTACCTCTTCGCCAGTAATCAGATCTTTTCCTTATCAAACTGCGCTGCGCAGTCAATAGCCTCGCCCGGTGCGAACGAGCGGGTTGCGCTCACCACGGAAATCCCAGAGAATATTACGGTGAGGAGTCTATGCTCCAGCAAGAGAAGAACACGTGGCTCGCTCATTGGCGCGAGCGCTATCGTGAAAAATTTGCCCCCGAAGAGACGATTTTTAGTAAAATTCACCGGGGGCACCATATCTTCATCAGCACCGGCTGCGGCGAGCCGCAGTATCTTGTGCGCGCTTTGGTAAATTATGTGCAGTCGCACCCCAAGGCGATCTTCGACGCTGAGGTCTTTCACGTGTGGACGCTGGGCGTCGCCCCCTACGCCGATGAGAAATTTAAGTATAACTTTCGACATAACTCGTTCTTCATCGGCCCCAACACCCGCGAGGCCGTCAATCAAGGGCTCGCAGACTATACCCCGATCTTCCTCTCGCATGTGCCAAGGATCTTCGCGCGCGGGCTGGTGCCTATCGACGTCGCGCTCATCCAGACGTCTCCCCCGGATCGTCACGGATATATGAGTCTTGGGGTGAGCGTCGACATCACCAAAGCTGCTACCGAAAGAGCTTCGCTGGTGATCGCTCAAGTGAACTCTCACATGCCCAGGGTGCACGGCGACGGCTTTATTCACATCGAAGACGTCGATTTTATCGTGCCCTATGATGAGCCGTTGTTAGAGTTTCACGCCCCGGCCGACGACGTCATCGCCCAGCAGATCGGCAAATACGTGGCACGACTCATCCAAGACGGAGATACTATTCAAGTGGGCTACGGCAGCATCCCCAACGCGATTCTCGCGAATCTTTCTGACAAAAAGCACTTGGGCGTGCACACCGAGCTCTTGTCAGATGGCATCGTCGAGTTGATGAAGAAGGGCGTTATAGACAATAGCCGCAAGACGATTGATCGGGGCAAGACCGTGGCGACGTTCTGCATGGGCCGCCGCGAGACGTATGAGTATCTCGACGACAACCCCGCAATAGAATTTCGCACTGTAGATTACACGAATAACCCATTAGTGATCGCGCGTCTGGACAATATGACGGCTATAAACAGTGCGTTGGAAATAGACTTAACAGGGCAGGCGAGCGCGGAGTCGCTGGGCAAGACGTTCTTCAGTGGGATCGGCGGCCAAGCAGACTTCATGCGCGGCGCAGTGCTCGCCCGCAACGGCAAGACGATCTTAGCTCTACCCTCGACGGCCAATAACGAGACGGTCTCGCGCATCGTGCCGTTTCTGCGAGAAGGGGCCGGGGTCACGCTCAACCGCGGCGATATTCACTACGTCGTCACCGAATACGGGATCGCCTATCTTCACGGGAAAAATATCCGCGAGCGCGCCATGGCGCTCATCGCCATCGCCCACCCTAAATTCAGGCCGTGGCTCATCCAAGAAGCAAAGAAACTCAATCTCATCTATAAGGACCAAGCGTTCATCCCCGGCAAGCGCGGCGAGTACCCCGAAGAATTAGAGACGTATCGAACGACCAAGAGCGGCTTGGAGATTCTGCTCCGCCCCGTGCGCATCAGCGACGAGCACCTACTGAAAGACTTCTTCTACTCGCTCTCCGATACGAGTCTCTATAGACGCTTCATCTCGATGCGCAAGGACATGCCCCATGAGCGACTGCAAGAGTTTGTCGTCATCGACTACACGAAAGAGATGGTGATCTTGGCCACGATCCAGAAAGCTGAAGGCGTCGAAGAGG
>CAZODX010000114.1:0-5295 GCA_964578715.1 uncultured Thermotogae bacterium
GCCGGGACGTCTATGGGCTGGCGCGTGCGGGGATTGAAGCGCCGTGCCGCCTTGCGCACCACAGCTTGGAATGTCCCAAACCGTGCCAAGGTCACCGAATCCCCACGGGCGACCGCCTCCATGATTGCGTTGAGCGCTGCGTCGAGGGCCCGTTTGGCTGCCGTCTTCGAGGGCAGCTTGGCCTGCTTGGCCACCAGCTCTGCCAGATCGCTCTTGTTCATCGTGTCTCACCTCCTCTCCTTTTGCTTTTGTGGCCTTTTATTATAAGCGATTTCCGCCCTGCTTGACCAATTGCCCTCTTGGGCGAGGCCGGGTATACTGACGCTATGAGGTGCGTGCAGTATATCACGGATCTCGAAGGCCCACTGACGCTCAACGATAATGCGTTTGAGATCGCGGCGCATTTTCTTCCCAACGGCGCGCATTTCTTCGCCATCGTCAGCCGATATGACGACGTGCTTGCAGATATTGTGAAGCGAGCGGGCTACCGAGCGGGGAATACGCTCGCGCTCATCGTACCGTTCCTGAAAGCATTCGGGCTGAGCGACCATGATCTGAGGGAGTTCTCCCGAACCAACATCAAGCTCGTCCCCGGCGCTCGCGAAGCTATACAGCGCATTTTCGCGCAGATGCCGACGTTCATCATCAGCACAAGCTATGAGCCCTACGTGCACGCCGTCTGCGAAGTGCTTGAGTTTCCCAGAGAGAACGCATACTGCACAAAGATCTCTCTCGACTCGTATGTGATGACGGAGCGAGAGCGCCAAGAACTGATCTCTCTGTACGATCAGATCATTCAGCGTCCGAGCATAGAGATTCCCGCAGGGGCTCACACCGTGAGCGAGCTTGCGGCGCAAGATCGCCAGACTATTGAGCTTCTCGACGCTATCTTTTGGGAGCAGATTATCCAGATGGAGATCGGGCGCGTCTTGCGCGACGTGCAGCCCCTCGGCGGGCCGGAGAAGGCCCATGCGCTCCGTGAGATCGTCCAGCGCACTGAGATTTCTCTTGCGCAGACGATCTACGTCGGCGACAGCATCACCGACGTGGAAGCATTAGAATTGGTGCGGCGCGAAGGAGGGCTTGCTATAGCGTTCAACGGGAACGGCTATGCGCTGCGGGCCGCGGAGTTTGGGTGCATCAGCCCAAGCGCGCTGGTCCTAGCCGAGATCGCCGAGAGGTTCGCCCAAGGTGGGCGCGAGCATGTCCTCGCTCTTCTTACGGCTCACATAGACAAAGCTTTTATCGCGCGCAGCGAGCAGATGCGTCGCCGCCTGCGCGGCCAACAGATCGGGAGCCTCGGATGAGACGCTTTCAGTTTGGGATTCTCACGTCATTGCACGATGACGACGCCGTAACGCTCCTGCGCGCTCTTGACGGCGCTATCGGCTCAGGGCGCATCGACGCCGACGTGCCCTGTGTGCTCTGTAATGTCTCGGAACGCCCCTCGGACGAGAAGCTTGCGCGGCGCATTGAAGCCGTAAAAGCTCTCAAGTCTTTCGAGAGATTAATATTTTTCCCGTCGCGGGAGTTTGCGCCGGAGCTGCGCGAGCGGGCGCGTCGCGAGAAAGCCCCAGAGCTCTTGGCGCGCTGGCGTCTCGAGCACGACCGCGCCTTGCTCGCGCTCTTGCCCCATGACGTAAAGCTCTATCTGTCTGTGGGCTATATGCAGATTCTCAGCTCAGAAATTTTGAATGCTCTTGATGTGCTCAATCTCCACCCGGCGATCCCGCAGATTGGCCCCATTGGGATGTGGCCCAAGGTGATGGAAGAGCAAGCCGAGCGTCCGCTGCCCTATCTCTTGGCGGTGCCGCCGGAGCGCCTTGCCCACGAGATCCCTGAGATTATGAATATCAGCTATCTCAAAGCCGGGGGGATGCTGCACATCGCGACAGAAGAGACAGACCGCGGGCCGGTCATCTCGTGGTACGAGTTCCCGCTCAGCTCCCAAAGACTTATTGAGCTATGGGTTGGCGTGACGGCCCTGGTGCGGGCGCAGGGGCTAGAGCGCGCCAAGCGCGAGCCCATGTGGAACGAGTTAGTCCAACAGATCCGGCGCGAGCAATTTGCCGGCGAGACGCCGCTCATTCTGCTTACGTTGGAGAAGCTATCGCGTGGGCTGTGGGAGATCCGAGAGAGAACGCTCTGTATTAACAGAAAACTCTATCCCTACGGCTACTGTCTCAATCGCGAGCTTACAGAATGGAGTCGCCCCCCAAGTTGACCCACGGCCGCGCGGGCAAGCTGTGCCCCCAGCTCCGCACACTCTTTCAGATCGCGCTCCTCAAAAAGCCCGTACAGAAAGCCCGCAGCGAACGCATCCCCCGCGCCGGTCGTGTCCACCACGCGCTTCACCCGCGGCGCTTCGACTCTATAAGCCCGCTTCCCATCGGTGACGTAACTCCCATCAGCCCCAAGCGTTACGGCAATAATCTGCGGGCCGGCCTTGAGCAACGATCGCGCTCCAATCGCCGGGTCATCAGTGTGTGCCAAGAGCTCTAGCTCACGGCGATTGAGAAAGAGCACATGCGTTCTCTTCAAGACGGGGTAGAGCACGCGCAGGCCCCGACGCGCTAAGAGCGCCCCCGGTGCAAAGCTCACCAAGGTCTTGGGAGAGATCGCGCGCACCAGCTCGCATTGGATCGCCCATTGTTCTTCGTCCACAAACGACGACATGTGTATAAATTGTGTGCGCGCTACGTAGCTGAGGTCTATGTCGGCCTTGCGCAAGAGACTATTCGCCCCTGGCTCGATGTAGAGCGTGCGCCGCCCCTGGGCATCTATAAATCCTAGGGCGCGCCCGGTCTTCGCTTTGGGCTTGATGGCGATCCCTGAGGTGTCCACGCCAACGCTCTTGAAGCTTTCTAGAAGCGCTCTCCCGGCGTCGTCATCGCCCACAGCGCCGAGAAAGCCCGCGCGCAGCCCAAGCTGCGCTAACGCATAAATAGTATTGGCTGCCGAGCCCCCCGGATAAGCTCCGGCGAAGACGACCTCGCCTTCATCGTCATCCAAGAGCCGTTGGACCCGATAGAGCTCGTCGAGATTGAGTGCCCCAAAGCCGACAATATCGAATACTCGCATATCCTTATTGTACACACTTTGACAAGGCGCGCCGATCTTCGGTAAGCTACATGGTGATCCCTATGAAGCCAAGAGCACTGCTTTCCGTCAGCGATAAGACGAATCTCGATGAGTTGGCTCGTGGTCTTGTCGCGTTAGGCTGGGAGATCGTTTCTACCGGTGGCACAGCGAAGTTTCTCCAAGAGCGAAAGATCCCCGTCACGCCCATCGAGTCTGTGACGGGATTCCCTGAGATCTTGAGCGGGCGCGTCAAGACGCTCCACCCCAAGATCTTCGGTGGGATTCTCGCGCTCCGCAATGACCCTACCCATCAGAGCGAGCTTGTTGCCCAAGCGATCCAGAAGATAGACTTAGTCTGCGTCAATTTTTATCCGTTCCTAGAAGCTGCGAAGAAGCCCAATCTTTCTGAAGCGCAGCTCATTGAAGAGATAGATATCGGCGGGCCGTCGCTCGTCCGCGCGGCGGCGAAAAATTTTCAGCACGTCATCGTGCTGACCGATCCGTCAGACTATTTCAGTATCTTGGAGGAGCTGCGTCGCGGGGGCGTCTCAGAGATCACGAAGCGGCGCTTGGCACTAAAAGCGTTCGCAAAAGTCGCCGAGCTCGACATCGCGATCTACCAGACGCTGCAAGCGCGCTGGGATCTAACCCCTTCAAGGGAGGGGCCGGGGGAGAGGTCTCAGCTCTTCTTCGCCTACAGAAAAGTTCACGAGCTGCGCTACGGTGAGAATCCCCATCAGAAAGCCGCACTCTATCAGAATGCGCTCGCACCGGGGCTTTCGGCACAGATCGAAGTCTTATGGGGGAAAGAGCTTTCGTACAATAATTGGCTCGACACGGAGTCGGCGCTGGCGCTCTTGAGCGAGCTGGCGCCGCCCGCGTGCGTCATCATTAAGCACAATAATCCGTGCGGGGTCGCGCGCGGGAAGACCCTTTTCGAAGCGTATGAGCGCGCTTTGGCGTGCGACCCCGTCTCGGCGTTCGGTGGGATCGTCGCGCTCAATCAGACTATAGATAAAGAGCTTGCCGAAAAGCTCAACGAGATCTTTTTGGAGATCATAGTCGCTCCGGAGTTTGCACCTGATGCTCTGTTCGTCTTGCACCAGAAGAAGGACCGTCGGCTCTTGCGCTATAAGAGTTTAGAATTCCCCAAAGAGACGCTGCGCTTTCTCTCCGGCGATCTCTTGGTGCAAGATTCAGACAGCATCGTCATCCAAGAGAGCAGCTGGAAGGTGCTGGATGACGTCGCGCTCTCAGAGTCGGAGAAGCGCGATCTGATCTTTGCTTTTACCGTGTGCAAGCACGTCAAGTCTAACGCGATTGTCGTTGCTAAGAACGAAGCGACGTTGGGAATTGGGGCGGGACAGACCAACAGAGTCGGCTCGGCCAAGATTGCTTTGGCGCAAGCGGGCGAAAAAGCACATGGCGCAGTGCTCGCTTCCGATGGGTTCTTCCCGTTCCCAGATACGGTAGAGCTTGCGGCGCAGCACGGGATCGCGGCGATCATCCAGCCGGGTGGCTCAGTGCGCGACGAAGAAGTCTTTGTAACTGCCAGAAAGCACAAGATCAAGATGGTGTTGACGGGGGTGCGACACTTCCGGCATTGAACCTCAAAGCGATCTTCTTCGATCTGGACGAAACTCTTTTGGACACGTCGGGCTGTCGGCCTCCGGCGGTCGAGGCGAGCTTTCGCGTCGCGGTGCAGAAGTATCCCCAGCTTGATTTCGAAGCATGGCGTGCGGCTTCCGAAGAAGTAAAAAGAGAGATGCACGATCTGTGGCTGAACTCGCCCAATTCGGGTGCTGAGCTGCTGCACGAGGGGTCGTATCGCATCTTACAGAAGCTGGGCATAGACGACAGGGAATTTGCGCGGCACGTGAGCCAAGCGTACTATCGGACGTGGGTGAGCCATCTGAAGCTCTTTCCTGAAGTCAGAGACGTGCTTGCTGCACTGCGTGGGCGCTTTCGCTTGGGGATCATCAGCAACGGGCCGAGCGATCTGCAGAGATACAAGCTGAAGCTCTTCGAGTTGGAGCGTGAGTTCGACCCGATTGTGATCTCCGGCGAGGTTGGGGTAGCTAAGCCCAATGGAGGGATCTTTCGTCGTGCGTTGGAGTTAGCAGAAGTCTTGCCCAGCGAAGCGCTCTACGTTGGGGATTCGCCGACGTATGACATCGCAGGGGCGAAGGGTGCAGGGATAATGATAGCGTGGGT
>CAZODX010000115.1:0-2188 GCA_964578715.1 uncultured Thermotogae bacterium
TCATCGAAGGGCAGCGTCCCCGTGCAAGAGAGAAGCTGTGCTGAAGCGCCCGATCTGCTCATGTTCTCCCAAATCCCCACAATGGGGAGCTTCAGCTCTTGCACAAGCATCAAGAGTCTTTTCACGGTCTCCTGGGCGACACGCGACGGCGTCGTCACGATGAGAAAACTTGGGTCTTTCAGCAACCGAATCGCATCGAGCGTCGTATCGCCGAGCCCCGGCGGCATGTCGACGATCAAAAAATCTAACTCTCCCCAGCGCGTGATCGCCAAGAGCTCTATCAGGGCGTTCGTCAGATCTGGCCCGCGCAGCGGTGCCGGGTTCTTCCCCGTGTAAAACACAAGAGACATAAACTCGATCCCATGAACCTTCGGCGGGACGATCCCGCGCTCCTCGCGGGGCTGGACGTCTTCAGAGACTCCCAAGATAATGTGCGTCGAAGGGCCGTAGAAATCTAAATCTAGAAGCCCAACTCTATACCCCATCTCCGCGAGCACGAGCGCCAGACCCGTCGCAACGGTGCTCTTGCCCACCCCGCCCTTGCCCGCCGCTACAGCGAGTATTCTCTTGATGGGCTTCAGTCGCTCTTCGATGATCGCCACGCGTGGGTCCATCTCACTCACTCCCCTTCAGGGCAGCGAGCCAGACCCCACGCCCGGCAATGACTTCAAAGTCGGGGCTGCCACACTGCGGACAGCGTATATACGTGTGCGCGATCTCCGGGATGAAGTGAATCGCCTCGGCGATCTCTGAATTTAAATTTTCGCTCTCAAAGGCCCATTCGTGATGACAGATACGACAGCGAAACCGCGCGCACTCACGCTCGAGCGTGACTTTCGCTCCACGCACTAGAGAGTCTTCTTGAGAGAGAATCTGTTGCAGCGCGAACTCGAAGATCTCGCGCTCGATCTGCTGTAGCTCGCCGAGCTTCACGGTGATCTCAGTAACGTGGCGCAGCTTTTTCTCCTGTGCAGCCCTCTTGGCTGTAGCGACAACGGCCTCGGCCAGTGCCCACTCGTGCATAGTTGAAGTATACCTTGTTGACAAGGCCCCTGTCGAATCTTTAAGATCATATGAAAGGCGGTGCACCATGCTGAAGGCATACGTGCTTCTGAAGTTTCACAAGGACCCCAGCCAGGCTTTTCCCATTCAAGATATCCTTAAGGAGCTAAAGCAGATCCAAGGGGTGAAGGAGGCCCATGCGCTCTTTGGGGACATAGACGGCATTGCAGTGGTCGAGGCGCAGAACCCGAAGCTCCTAACAGCGATCGTGCAGCAGATGAGCAGCGTCCCCGGCATCGAGCGCACCGACACGAGGATCGTCGTGCCATAACAGTCCAATGTCAAGCTCTTGGGTGTGAAGCCAGCCAGTGGGTTGCTTGTGCTTCGACGCGCTGGATGAGTTCTTTGAGGGCTTGGACAACGGCGGGGCTGAGCCTGCCCCCAACGGTGTAGGGGTCTGCAACTTCCATTGCGAAGATCTTGATCTCCTTGGGAAAATCGAGCTTCAGTGCGTGAGCAGTAGCGATCAATTCTGGTAAGCCTGCGTAGTGTGGGGATGGCGCTGCTACCGCCCCGAGATCAGCTGGGGTCAGCTCATAGATCGTTCCCGGAGGCGACTGTTTGGTCTGCACTGCGTCAATGATAATTGCGCGTTCGTACCCAAGAAAGAGCTCGAGCAGGGCCATCCCTGACAGCGCGCTTTCGACGACGTCGGCTTTGTCCTTCAGTCTCTCTTTGAGGGCGCGCGCGGCGAGAACGCCGACGGCGTCGTCGCTCAGCAGCTCGTTGCCCAAGCCAAGGATAAGAAGCTTCATGTTAGGCACTTCTTGAGATCATAAATCTTCCGGCTTAAGCCCTGTGTGCCTGGCAATACGGGCCAGCTCATGCTACGATAGAAAACACTTCATTCATTTCGGGGACGCTTTCGCCGTTTTCGAGTCGGTCGGCCAGCACACGTAGAGCTAATGCTTTGACCCGTGCGATGGCAGCCTCACGGGTTACCCCGTAGGTGAGCACACTGGGGAGCTGAGGGATCTCAGCGATCCAGCGGCCATCTTCCTCCTGTTCAATCTCAATGGTAAGATTCATATTTGCAGTATAGCCCGTGGGAGGGCAACAAGCAAGCAGAGTGTGTTGGTGATAGCTTAGGCCTTCATCTGCTCCGTGAGATAATTCTGAATCCCGA
>CAZODX010000115.1:2288-5288 GCA_964578715.1 uncultured Thermotogae bacterium
ACCTTCGTGCCGCTATCTCCGACATCTGTAGCAAGCTTGATGCCCTCGTTATACGCTTCTACAGCCATGTATTCGGCGTCTAAGTCACTCTCAAACTGCGCTTTTACGTCTGAACCGATCTTGATCTCATTGAGCTTGCTGACGATGGGTATCCCTTCAAGAAAGAGAATACGTTCGATCAGCTTCTCCGCGTGCTTCATCTCGGTGATGGCGCGCTTCTCAATCGTTTCATGAAGCCGTTCATATCCCCAATTGGCGCACATCTCCGAGTGTACAATATACTGATTGATCGCGGTCAGCTCGTCGGCAAGCAGCGCGTTCAGGCGGTCAATAATTTTTTTGTTCCCTTTCACGGTCGCTCCCTTCGCGCCTATTTTACTCTCTGCGGATCTCGCGAAGCAAATTTCTCTTATGATCGTAGACGCGCACGATCAAGGGCATCTGGCCCGGCAGGGCATGGGTTGCGCAGCCGTGGCAGGGATCATAGGCCCTGAAAGCTATCTCGACGAGATTGAGAATCCCGTCGTCTACTTTCCCGTTCTTGATGACCCCGCGCGCGGCCTTGTCCACAGACATCGCGATGCGCGCCGCGTTGTTTTGCGTCGCAACGATGAGATTGGCTTTGGTGATCACGCCCTTCTCGTCGGTCTGATAGTGATGGATGAGTGTGCCCCTGGGGGCCTCGACGACGCCGATGCCCTCTTTCGGTGTTGCTGTGGGGATCGTGCGCACGTTGGGATTCGTAATGTCGGGGTCATTGGCAAGTTCTTGCATGCGCTCGGCAGCATACAGTAATTCGATAAGCCGCGCCCAGTGATTCGCAAGCGTGTGATGGACGGGCTTTCCGCCCAGGGTCTTGTAGAACTCTTTATACGCTTCTTGGGCTTTGGGCGTGGCCATGCCCTCGGCGGCGTTGAGCCTCGCCAACGGCGCGACGGCGTAGACGCCGCTCTCCGGCCCGTCAACGAAGCCCTTCCAGCCGACGTCTCTCAGATAGCAAAACTTAATATAGCTCCACGGCTCGACGTGCTCGGCGACGTGCTTGAGATAGTCTTGGGCTTTGAATTTCAGAAATTCTTTGCCATTGGGATCGACGACGCGCAGCTGCCCATCGTAGAAATTCACTCTGTTCTGGTCGTCCACTAAGCCCATATAGTACGTCTTGTGGGTGTACGTCTCGGACGTGATCGTCTCGACGTACTGTTTGTTTTTCAGGACGACATCATGAAATATCTGCAAGCTGAGCAGCCCGAACTTCACGGCGCGCTCCGCCCCGGCGATGAATTTTTCGCGGTCTTCTTCGGTGAGCGCCTTGGAGATGCCGCCGGGCAGGCCAAAGACCGGGTGAATGACCTTGCCGCCGGCAAGAGATATTAAGTCTCTCAATTGCTTGCGCACCCCGATCACTTCGCGCCCGATCTCCAGCCCAACTTTGCTGAGCACCCCCAAGATATTGCGCTGTGCTTTCGGGGCTGTCGGCCCAACGACGAAGTCCGGCCCACCCAAGAAGAAGAAGTGCAGCGCGTGATCTTCGACAAAGAATGTGCTGTACACAAGCTCGCGGATCTTCTTCGCTGCCGGAGGCGGCTCGACTTTGTAAAGATCATCGAGGGCTTTCGTAGAAGCCATGTGATGCGCTGTGGGGCAGACCCCGCAGATTCTCGAAGTGATCTGGGGCATATCTTCCGCTGGGCGGCCCACGGCGAACTTTTCAAAGCCGCGTAGCTCCGGCACTTGGAAGAACGCCTTCTCGACGTTGCCCTTGGCATCTAAGAAGATATCGATCTTGCCGTGGCCTTCTAATCTCGTGATGGGGTCAATGACGACTTCGCGGGTCATGCCTGAGCACCTCCTGTGCGCCGCACGCGCCGATGCAAGAGCGACGCGGGGAGACTGTAGCGATAGAACGTCCCAACCGGGTCGACGATCTGCTCCATCAGTGCGGCGATCTCTCTCTCGTCTTCAGAATCTATGAGCGACGCGATGGCCGAGAGCGCCTTGGCCCCGTAGTCTTTGACGCGGCTTGTCGGGCCAAGACACCCTGTGCAGGGCATATTGGCGCTCACGCACGGCGCGCCGCAGCCAGAACGCGTCGCCGGCCCCAAACACAAAAGACCCTGAGCCAGAAGACACTTCTCCGAGTCTATCTGAATCTGATGAGGGCGCTTCAGCTCCTTGAGGGCTAATTTCTCGGGCTTGGTCGGCTTGCGCGGGCACTCTTCGCAGAGGGCTTTATCGGGCGCAAGCACTGTCCCCTTAGGGGGAAGTTTGTTCTCTAAGATCGCCATCACGGCGTTGACGATCAGTTTGACTGGGGGCGGGCAGCCCGGCAGATAATAGTCGACTTCGACGGTCTGATCGAGCGTTTTTACCGAGTCGCGAAATGCCGGCAGCGTGAGGGCATAGCCGTTGGAGCCGATCTTTGTCTGCTCTTGCGGGACGACGCCCTCGGGGTTGACGACGCTGGGCGCTTCTTTGTAGACATAGTCGAAGATCGCTTGGCGGTCCCAGAGATTCGCTAACCCTGGGATGCCTCCTAGATGCGAGCAACTCCCAAATGCGATCAGGAGCTGAGACTTCTTGCGCAATAGTTCAGCCATCTCTTCTTGTTCGGAAGTTCGGATTGCGCCGTTGACAAAGCACGCCGCAAGCTCGCCGTCTTTCAGAGCTTCGACATCAGCACGCTTAAAATCGAGCGCCACCGGCCAAAACACTATATCAACAGCTTCGACGACTTTGAGGATATCTTCGGCTAGATCGACAACGGCTTCCTCGCAGCCGCCGCACGAGGCGCACCAGTAGAACCCGACTTTCGGTTTGCTCATTGTGCACCTCCTCGAACCGCAACGGTTTCACGTTCCTTAGCTTCTGCGCGCTGCGGCGTGGGGGGTCGCTCGAGGCGCAGCGGCCCTAGCTTTCTGATCTGCTCCGCCATCTCGTTCATCACTTTCTGCACGCGATCCCCCTCAGACGCTGAGATCCATTCGAGCCGCACGCGCT
>CAZODX010000116.1:0-3702 GCA_964578715.1 uncultured Thermotogae bacterium
GTGTTAAAGCGTTCATACCAGCGCGGGAACCCCCGGGCAAAGAGCAAGCTCATCAACACATACGAAAGATCGATGAGCGGGCTGATGATACGCTGCTGCAGCCATCGTTGAGGAGAGCCTCCCATAGCTATCTCTTCAGTACAATCATCACCAGGACGATGAACAGTGCAACTACCCCCATTAACGCAAGAAAGCGAGCACCCCCAGAGTGAGGGCATAGGTCAGATTGCGCGAAGCCGCTCTCTAAAACCTTGACCTCCACAGGTAAGACACCTGAGTTGAGTATATTTGTCAACAGTTGTGCTTCCTCTTTTGTAAATTTTCCCGTGATGACTGATGTGTTGATCTTGTCCGTGCGGCTCGCCGCATCAAATAACGACCGAGCTATCACAGGTGCGCTGTACACTATGCGGTCTATGACAATAGCCAGGCGATCCCTCTCAGGCTGTAACTGTAAAATAGCTTCCCGCCATTGCCTTGCTCCCTCATCGGTCAAAATCAGAGCGATGTAGTACGGCGTTAAATAAGGATTATTCATGCGTCGTAGTTCCGCCTTGGCCAAGGCTGCGCCTGTCAGAAGCGGTTCCTTCTTCACAATAAAGTGTATGCATGCTTCTTGAAGTTCACCCTGACACTCGACACTGAGCAATATCTCCTCATCTTCTTTTGGTTCTGGCGCAAACTCTGCTGAAGGAGCGAATTCTGCGACGATTCTCCTGAATTCCAGCAGGCCAATTTGCGTGACAACTTGCGTCACAAGCTGTAGATCAGGCTCTCGATGCCATGCGACTGCGATACGATTAGATTCCACCTTGGCTATCCGCACCGGAGATAGTTTGAGCAACTGAAAGCGATTCTTCAGAACGCGTATGACCGCGTCGCGAAGCTCCTCAAAGTCCCGATCTGGCTGTGTCTGAACTTCCAGGGTCATAACGAAGCACATTGGTTTACCCGATTCCTCCGTCAATTGCGCTTTGCCTCCTGCTCCAAGTGTGAAAAGCAGCACAGTTATAGAGACAACTACTATTATATATCGGTGCATCTTGAGGCCTCCTTTTTAGCATGCATCTTCCTTGGTAGCTACAGCAATCTGCTCCTCCATCCATCGCAAATAGCCTGTACTTCCCTCGATGATAGGGATAGCCAAGATCTCCGGAACTTCATACGAGTGCATGGCTTTGATGGTCTCTTCGATTTTTGCGAAGAGCGCACGCTCCGTCTTGGCAAGACAGAGCCATTCTTCAGCGTGTTCGATCTTCCCCTGCCACCAATAGAGACTCGATATTGGCCCAACGATCTGGACACACGCGGCAAGACGCTTCTCTAGGAGCGCCCTCGCAATGCGCTCGCCCTCGTCTTTGCTCGCGACCGACGTGATAACGTGAATGTACTCTGCCATGGAAGTCTCACGCTGCTAGCTCTTTCAGAAATCTCAGCATGACAGTGATCTCGGCTTCGGTGAGAGACTTCTCCGCGCGCGCCGCGCGCAGCACGTCGTCCCAATTCACAAGAGAGTGCAGTTCGATCCCGTGCTCCTTTAAAGTGTCGCGGGCGCGGTGCAGCCCAGCTTCTTGCGAAAAGTACTCAAAGACGCAGAGACAGTGATGCACCCTGCCCCCGGCCATCTCGATCCCGCGCTTGAAGGCGAGCTTGCTGCCCCCGTCGGTGACCAGGTCTTCGACGAGTAAGACGCGCTGGCCCAGCTCTAAGACGCCCTCGACTTGAGAGGATCTCCCGTACTCTTTGGGCTCCTTGCGCACGTAGATCATAGGCTTTTCGAGCTTTTGAGCTAAGAATGCAGCGTAGGCGATCCCGGCAGTCTCGCCCCCGGCGATCACGTCTATCGCTGCGAGCCCGATGCGCTCGCGCACGATCTGGGCAAACGAGTCAATGATAAAAACGCGCACCTCAGGGAACGAGATCAACCGTCTGATGTCGACGTAGACCGGGGAGAGCCGCCCCGACGTCAGCCGAAACGGCTCATGAGGACGAATCTGCACTGAACGAGTCTGTAAGAGCTGTTGTGCTAAGTCCATAGTTCGGGAGTATCATACCGAATCTTCTGGCAAGCAAGCAAGAGAAGCCGAGTGGCGTCGTTTGCTTTTTCCCGGGGGTTCGTGCTATAAATGAAGCATCGAAAAGATTTTGAGGGAGGTTGCTATGCGCAAGCTCGCTGTTGCTCTGCTGGGCGTCGGAATCGTTGCGGCCCTTTCGCTGGGGCCGGTGGCCCAAACCGTCCAAAAGCTCGAGCCGGTGGTCATCCCCGGCCTGAGTGCCCCTGTCACGGTCATTCAAGACAGATACGGAATCCCCCATGTCTTTGCGCAGAATGCCCTGGACTTATATCGCGTTGTGGGCTGGCTGCACGCGCGCGATCGCCTCTGGCAGATGGATAACTTACGGCGCACCGCCAACGGCACGCTCGCGGAGCTGCTTGGAGAGCGCGCCCTCTCTCAAGACGTGACGCTGCGCACCTTGGGAATTCGTCGTGCCGCCGAGCTGAGTGCCAAAAATCTCACCGACGATATTCGCGCCGAGCTCGAAGCGTACGCCGCCGGCGTGAATGCGTATATTCAGAAGATCAACGAGACCGGCCAGCTCCCTCCAGAATACAAAGAGATCGAGATCTCCAAGGTCGCCCCGTGGACGGTGTTAGACACTTTGGCGATGGGTAAACTCTTGACGTTCGACCTCTCGTTCGATATTGACGCGTCTAACGTGCTCACGTACTTTAAGTATCGCGACGTAGGGAGCAAACTGGGCTTCAACGGGCACGCGCTCTTCTTCGATGATCTCTTCCGATCGGCACCTTCTGATCCTGCGACCATTATGGGCAGCGCCGAGGGGCGCTTAGAGTCTTTTGGAACTTGGGATTCAGTACTGCCGGAGCTTTCGCCCGCCGTGCTGGAGATGCTCGCGGACTTCGTCGAGCGATTGCGCGAGATCGAGTTCTTTGCCCCGATCTTCCGTCGTGCGGAGTTGATGGAGACCGGCAGCAACTGGTGGCTCATCGGGCCGAAGCTCTCGGCATCCGGGTATGCGCTGCTCGCAAACGATCCCCATCTGGGCTTAGATATGCCAGGCGTCTGGTACGCCATCCATCAGAAGTCTGCCGATGGGATCAACGTCGTGGGCACGACCTTCCCCGGCATCCCTTACGTAATCTTGGGGCACAACGACAGAATCGCTTGGTCGGCGACCGTCAACCCCCTCGACGAGACCGACATGTACCAAGAAGCCGTCGTGGAACAAAACGGCAAGCTCTTCAGCAACTATCAGGGGAAGCTCGAGCCCTTGGTCGCCATTGAAGAATCGTACAAAGTCAACAAACTCGGCGACGGCCAGCTTGACAATCTCGAAGATGCCCCCAAGACGACCACGTATATCATTCCGCGCCATGGCCCTGTAGCGAGTCTTGATCTCAAGAGCGGCCAGGCCGTCACCATTCAGTACACGGGGTTCTACGCCACCCAAGAGATCAAGACGTTTCGTCTATGGAACCGCGCTCAGAATTTAGAGCAATTCCAAGACGGCGTGAAGTACTTCGACGTGGGCTCACAAGATTGGGGCTATGCTGACATTGAGGGCAACATCGCGTACTTTACCGGGGCAGAGGCTCCCTTGCGAGAGGATTTAGAGCGTGGTGCGGTGGCGCTGGGGCTGCCGCCGTTCTTCGTGCGCGACGGCACCGGCTCTGCCGGG
>CAZODX010000116.1:3712-5204 GCA_964578715.1 uncultured Thermotogae bacterium
TGGGTGGCGCTTCAGGGCGAGCGCGAAGAAGGACACTCTATTCCCTTCGCGATCCTGCCCATCAGTGAGATGCCCCAGGCGATCAACCCGCCGTCGGGGTTCATCGTGAGCGCCAACAACGATCCCGTGGGCGTCACGACAGATAACGATCCGCTTAACCAGAAGCGCCGCGGCAGCACCGCGATCTATTATCTCGATTGGAACTATGACATCGGCTTCCGCGCCGGCAGAATTACAGAACTCATCAAGCAAAAGATCGCCAAGGGCGAAAAGTTCTCTGTCGAAGATATGATCGCGATCCAAAGCGACACGGTCTCGCTGATCGCGCGGCGCCTGACGCCCTTCATGCTCGAAGCCCTCAAGAGCGCCAAAGCCAGCGATGCTGCTGATGAACTGAAAGATCTCTTGAAAGATGCCCGCATCGCCGAAGCTGTTGATCAGTATCTCGCGAAGTGGAGCTTCGCGACCCCAACGGGCATCCCCGAGGGCTTCGACGCAAATGACTCCGTCAGCACCGACGGCAAGGGTTTTTCGCTGAATGCCCCATCCGACAGCGAGATCACCGATAGCGTCGCAACGACGATCTTCAACGTCTGGCTGAGCGTCTTCATCAAGCGAGTCATTGATGACACATTAGACCGTCTGGACAAGACGATGCCCAAGCCCGGTGGGTTCTTTGCGGTCAAAGCGATCATCAATCTCTTAGAGAGATTCCCAAAGAAGCACGGCAAGGGCGAGTCGGATGTGGATTTCTTTGACGTGCCCGATCTCTTCTTGTCCCCCGAAGAGGAGCGCGACTGGCTCATCTTAAAGAGCCTGCAAGAAGCCCTCGATCTGCTGAAGAGCGATGCGTTCGCCAAGGCGTTCAATAAGTCCGAGAAGCTCTCAGATTACCGCTGGGGGAAGCTCCATCGCATTACATTCAGAAACGCGCTGCACCCGCAGACGAACAAATTCAGCATCCCGCCGGCGGTCTACTCCCAACCCGAATACGCCGACGGTCTCCCCGTTGATGGCACACTTGCGGCCGTAGACGTGGCCAACTACAACGTCAAGGGCACAAAAGCCGAAGACTTTGGCTTCAGTCGTGGGCCCTCGCAGAGACACATCGTCGAGCTGAACCCCAAGGGCATTCGAGCGTGGAACGCGCTGCCCACAGGGCAGAGCGGGATCGTGAACACACCGCACTTTGGTGATCTGCTCGCCTATTGGCTCGTCAATGACTATTACCCGGTGCTCTTCACCGACGACGAGATCAAAGCGAACGCCGAGTCGGAGCAGGAGTTCCGAGGGAGCTAACACAAAATCTAACGGAATCAGCAGGGACCGGGCGACAATGCGCGCCCAGCCCCTGCGTGTTTTTTTCCCTCTTGCTGTGCTCTGCTTGGTTGTCTATAATAGCCCCCTATGGATGGCTTCTATAAAACTCGTGTCTTCCTCGTCCGTCACGGTGAAACCGACTGGAATACCCAGCTGCGCGTCATGGGGCAAT
>CAZODX010000117.1:0-5167 GCA_964578715.1 uncultured Thermotogae bacterium
CGTGAGGTTCCCCCGAATCGTGAGCTGTGCGCTGTTGAGCGTGAGGGGGAAGTCGATCCCGTTGGCGTCGATCGTGATCCCCGTCGTAAGGCCGCTGGCGTCGATCGTCGTGTTTGAGTCGTTGCCGATCCAGAGACTGCCCAAGCTTGGGTCCAGGAGGATAGTAGCTCCATCGAGTGCAGCAGCAAAAACGATCACGTCCCCTGCAGCTCCGTTCCAGTTGGCTACGGTGATCGCCTCGCGTAGCGAACAGTCATTGTTCCCTGGCGGTGGGCAGTCCGTCCAGGGGTTGTCGTTCTCATCTACACTTGTAGTGACGGTGATCGTCCAAGGTTGAGCCGAGACAGGCAGGACATACATAACAAGGAAGAGCATCAACAAGGCAAGCTCCACTCTTGCCACCACGAGAGGCCTCCTTTGTCTTCAAGGCTTTTAAGGTCATTATAGCTTTGTACAGGCTGAAAGTCAAGATATGTAGCTTTTGTGACGGAGGTGCGCCCTAGCGCCACAGGAGTGCGTGAATAATCCCGATCTGATCGTCCAATGGAGTAAGGGCCTTGCCCACAAGAGCGCCCTCGCAGTCGATGGGTCTTGAACAGCGCATGGCATAGCCGGGCGTCGACGCGCTCGTCAGCAGATCTCCCGGTCTGATGGGGCCGTTCTCCGCCGTCGCCTTCACAAGAACACGCCCCAGCAACGCTAAAAGCGCTCGGTCTCCCGCGCTCTCATGAGCATTCAAGACCAAGCCCGGTGCGGTGGCGATCACCCCGGCGACGAGCTTGCTATATGCTCTCTGGGCCTTGCGATAGTGCTTGGGGTGGTGAGGATCGAGTTCGACGACATCCCCCGGCTCGACCGGCTCGGAGACGAGCACATACTCGGCGACGTCGGCGCCGCCTGCAAAGAACGTCCCGTCGGTGTAGACGTTCCCCGTGGCGCGCTCGATGCGGAAGAGCGCGAGGGTGTTACACACCCCTGTAAAGAAGCAGCGCAGGATCGCTTCTGCAGGCTTGGCATGCGGCGTATAGGACGTATCCGTCGGCCCGCCTTGGTCGGGATCTGTATACCAAACCCAGATGAAGAATCCCTGGATCCACGAGCGATTCTGCACTACTGTCACGAGCGCTTGGTAGCAATCGGCTTGCTCTTGAAGGTCGACTGGGCCGGGACTGGACCAATCCCAGGGAGCCATATTCGCGCCGTCGACGCTCCGATAGCCTACTTCCGTAAAGACGACGGGCTTCCCCCACTGCTGACTGAGCGCCTCTAGCTGCGCCAGAGGGGCCTGCCAGCCGGCGATCAGCTCCTCCAGTGTGGGATCGGTCTTGTTCGTGAGCGGGAAATACGCATCGACCCCGATGAGATCGAGGGCATCCCAAAACTGAATCGTTGTGTATTCGCTTGGAGGGTTAGCCGCATAGACAAGGGGGCCACTGTACACAGCGCGCACGGCCGCGATGATCTGACGCCACTGGATTTCGCGATGGGTCGTCCCTTGCAGCTCGGTGCCCACGCAGAATTGATCGACCCCGTGGGCTTGCGCGAGCTGCGCGTAGTGCACAATGAAATTCTGATAGGACGCAAACCAAGCGCTCCAAGCAGCTTCATCGCTGCCGAAGTTGATATCGCCGCGCCAGTGTGTCGGATCGTTGTTGAGATCGACGTGGGGCTTGAGCATCACTTTGAGCCCTAGGCTCTTGGCCTGCTGGATCGCATGGATCAAGTCCGCGTCGGTGGGGGTGCGGGAGTCGGTCAGACACTGAATCTGCGTTGACGAGACGGTCTCTTGGTAGCACGTGACGATGAGGCTAATCCACGTAGCCCCGGTGGCGGCGAGTTCTTCCAGGGCTTGGTCAGCGGCGGGGCTGGAGTAGAGATCGCGCCACCATGCCGCAAATGAGATGCCCTTCTGCCACTGTGTGGACTGGGTGCACGATTGCATCCACGCATCAAGATCGCGATGCTTGAGAATAGCGCTGAATCTCAGGGCGTTGGCTTGGGGGCAGAATTGCTCGAGAGTCATGCCCTCTTCAGTATATTCAATGGCGAAGACAGCCTTGCCCGCTTGGATGAATGGCGCCATCTGATCGCACCAATTGTACCTGAAGCAGCTCTCCACCATAGCCCACTCAAAGTACGGCAGAAGATCAGAGACTTGGTCGGGGTCGTTCTTCAGCCCGATGGAGAGGCCGCGGGCGTGCGCTTCGTTGGCAAACCAAATGTTGTACGCGAGCTGATCTTGATAAGTCAAGGGGAAGCCCGTATTGTTCTGGTAGCCGTCGAGATTGTCGGGATCAACGCCGTCAAACCCCTTGGCTTGGCATTGATCCAAGCGAGCGCGCATGATCGGCGCTAGAAGATCGATCCTTCGGATGTCGAGCCATCGTTCGCCCGGCCAGCCGGCATAGTCATTGCCTAGCACTTCTGGGGGAAACTGATCGGCATCGGGGCGCCAATCTTCCCACGCCCCCGCGTTGATATAGCAAATCACTTTGCGCCCTTGGGCGTGCAAAGAGGCAACAACGCTAGCGTCGGTGTCGAACAGATCAAGATCGTAGACCTGAACGTCAAAAGACTGATCTATGGGGAGACCTGTAAACTGAATTTGCCATGTCGTGCCTGGGGCAGGCGTCCAGAACCCGCCCTGAGCGAGTGAAAAGCTGTGCCCTATCAACCAGATGAACCCCAGCAGACTGAGGACGGCGATACGCATTGCTTCCTCCTTGCATGCTTACTCTAAGCCCACACTCAGCTGCACGATCCAGCTGTTGAAGTTTGCCGGTGGCCCCTTGAGCGCCCGTCCCTCTTGATCCCACATGCCGTTGTCGAAAGTCACTCCATAGCCAACTGAGAGCTTCAGCACCAGAGCACGGGATTCTCCAAGCGTGATCAGAGGGAGGCTGACGCTGAGCTGTGGGCCGACGGTGAAGAACCAGCGCGTGAAGAATGCTGCTGCCGGGCTGCGTAGGGCTTCTTGGAGATCCTCCGGGCGATGGTCTAACACGGTCAGATTAGAAATCCCGACTCCTCCTATTAAGCCTGCTGTCGGTGTCAAGGGCATCGACGCACTCTTAAACAAGGGACGTTCTGCTACGCCCCCAAACCACGTCAGGGTAAACCGAGTGAGTTTGCCGTCTCGCTGCACGGCAGTGCTCCCGTACCAATTAGAGACTGTGACGCTCCATCCTCCTAGCACTCCAGTAGGCAAAACGGTGTTTTCCCCACCCCAGATGAACAGTTCATTTGCGACTGTTGGGTACCCTTGAGCGCTGAGCAGCCTATTGAGCTCAGCAAGGTCGCAGATATTCCAGCCAACCTCAAGAGATCTGAAAAACTGCGCGCTCTCTTGCCCCCACGCGCCGAGCGTGCCGCCGACGATCATGAGCACTGCCAGTACTATGCCGCGTGCCATAGCAGACCTCCTTACAGTGAGAGATTTTCGATCTGCACCGGCTCGACCGGGTCAGCGATCGCAACGCCAAAGATCTTTGCGTAGAAATATAGCTCAGCTTCGAGCGATCTCTTGATATTCTCGGCTTTCCGAAAGCCGTGCTGCTCCCCCTCAAACGCCAGGTACGCAACGGGAATGCCCTTCTTGCGCAGCGCCTCGACCATCATTTCAGACTGACTTGGCGGAACAACTCTGTCTTCTAACCCTTGAAAGAAGATCACCGGGCACGAGATTCTATCAGCAAAGTGAATCGGCGAGCGCGCGTAGTACAGATCGCGCCGTTCAGGATACGGCCCGATGAGACTTCTATTGTAACGCGACTCGAATTTATGAGTGTCTTTATCTAATGCTTCGAGGTCGCTCACGCCAAAGTAGCTCGCCCCAGCTTTGAAGAACTTTCTGAAAGTGAGGGCGCAGAGCGTCGTGTAGCCGCCGGCGCTGCCGCCACGAATAGCAACGCGCTCGCCGTCCACAAGCCCTTGCTGCACTAAATACTTTGCGGCGTTGACGCAGTCGTCGACGTCGACGACGCCCCACTGGCCCTTCAGTCGCTCTCTATACTCTCGCCCGTAGCCGGTGCTGCCTCCGTAATTGACATCGACGACAGCGAAGCCGCGGCTTGTCCAGAACTGAATCTCTAGCTTGAGCGTAGACGTCGTAGCACTCGTTGGGCCGCCGTGGCTGAAGACCAATAACGGGGGCTTTTCGCCCGGCGGGGCTTGGAAGTCTTTGTTCTTAGGAGGATAAAAGAACGCATACGCCGTCTTGCCCCCTTCGGTGGGAAATTCGATGGGCTGCGCAACCGAGAGATACCCTTCGTCAATCTGAAGGTCGCTCGAGCGCCGCAGCACTTCGTGACTCTGTGTTTTGAGATCGAGCTGCACGATGGAGAGCATCTCCGTTGGGGAGCCACCGCGAAAGACGACATACTCAGAAGTGGCGCGCACGTAGCTGATCTCAGTATAAGGGGTCTCGATGGGATCGAGCTTTTTGGTGAGGGTGTCAAGCCGCGCCAGGCGCCATGTCCCTAGGTGGTTGTACGCGCAGGCGATCTCGCGCTCTGAGACGAACGCATAGGTAGACATGCCGAAGCCCCATTGGGGCTGGCCGAACTCGGCTTCTAATTGAGTCAGAGCTTCGATAGCACCGTCGCGCCAGCGGTATAAGTTCCACCAACCCGTCTTATCAGAGACGAAATAGAGCGTTCCATCGGGGGCCCATTCGGGCTGGAAGATCGACTCTGCTGGGCCGCCCGCGATCTTCCGTGCATTCTTGAGTGTGCCGTCGGCGGCGATCTCTGCGACCCACAGTTCTGTCCCGTCCCAGGGCATGTTGGGGTGGTTCCACGTCAGCCACGCGAGCTTTGAGCCGTCGGGGCTGAGCCTTGGTGCAGCGTAAAAGTCATTGCCGGAGACGAGCACGGTGCCGCCGTCGGGGTCGCCCTCGAGTTGTACGCCGACAATCGTATTGACGGGCTCGCGTGCGGGGACGGTGTGATCTTCGCGGACGCAGATCAAGCGATCTCTGTGAGAGTCCATCACCGCGTCGGCATAGCGAAACTCTTTTTCTGAGGTGATAGGCTGTGGGGTGGTGCCGGGCTTTTGCACATAGAGCCGTTGGTCTTTGAAGTGTGAGAAATAGACGGTACCGTTATGAACGCAGAAATCGCCGCCGCCGTACTCGTGCACGGTGGTGCGGGCGTAGAACGGTGCTGGG
>CAZODX010000118.1:0-5134 GCA_964578715.1 uncultured Thermotogae bacterium
TGGAGTCTGTTCTCGGCTTCGTCGAAGATCGCGCTCTGCGGCCCGTGCGCCACATCGTGTGTGATCTCTTCCCCATAGTGCGCCGGCAGACAGTGCATCACGAGAGCGTCGGGCTTGGCAAGCTTTAAGAGCTCTTGATTGATCTGAAAATTCTTGAATCTCTTGCGACGCTCCTCGGCTTCTTGCTCTTGGCCCATGCTCGTCCACACGTCCGTGTAGAGAATATCTGCGCCTTGGGCTGCACTCTTGGGATCGTGCACGATCTCGACTCTCCCGTGCTGGCGCGCGGCTTCTAAGATCTTTGCGTTCGGCTCATAGCCCGCCGGACATGCCACGGAGATCTCCATGCCCAGCTTCGGCCCCGCCTCCAACCAGGAGTTACAGACGTTGTTCCCGTCGCCGATCCACGCGAGCTTCAAGCCTTCAATCCTGCGCTTCTTCTCATAGATTGTGAGCAGATCGCCCAAGATCTGGCACGGATGTAATAGATCCGAAAGCCCGTTGATCACGGGCACATCAGAATATCTGGCGAGCTCTTCGACGATCTCGTGGCCGAAGACCCGTGCCATGATGCCGTCGCAATAGCGTGACAAGACCTTGGCGATATCTTCGGTCGTCTCGCGCTGGCCCAGTTTAATATCGTCGGGACTGAGATAGATCGCGTGACCGCCCAGCTGCGTCATGCCCACTTCGAACGAGACGCGCGTCCGTAAAGACGGCTTCTGAAAGATCATAGCGAGCGTCTTGCCCGCGAGCATCGTATGAGCGATCCCGGCGCGCAGCTCGCGCTTGAGCTGCAGCGCCGTCTCTACAATCTCCCACAAGTCTTCAGCGGAGTAGCTCTCAAACGAGATCAAGTCTTTATGGCGCATATGTCGTCCTCCTTCAATAGCTCGTCTTTACATCACGGAAAGCACAGAACGAGCCACGAAAAACACGGAAAGGAGAGCCGTTTTTCCGTGCTTTCCGTGAGTTCTTCCGTGTCTTCCGTGATTCAAGACATCATACAGAAATTCGAGAATCCCGCCAAGTTGATTTTTTCTCGCGCGTGCTTTAGAGTGAAGGCCGAGAAGGAGGCGAGCCATGAAGGTCTATCTCGACGGTCAGTTCGTCCCCGAAGAAGAAGCCAAGATCAGCGTCTTCGATCACGGGCTGCTCTACGGCGACGGGGTCTTTGAGGGCATTCGTGCCTATGATGGCTACGTCTTCAAGCTCGATCGGCATATTGAGCGCCTGTACGACAGCGCCAAGGCCATCGCCCTCGAGATCCCCTTGAGCAAAGAACAGATGACGCAAGCGATCCTGGAGACGCTGCGGGTCAATAAGCTCCGGAGCGCCTATATTCGCCCGATTGTGACGCGCGGGGTAGGGGATTTGGGAGTTGACCCGCGCCGTTGCTACGGAAAGCCCTCTGTAATTATCATCGTGAAAGAGTGGAAATCGCTCTACGGCGAGGAGGTCAGCCGACGTGGGTTGAGGGCGATTGTCGCCCACACCCGCGCCCGCCCCCCAGATAGCCTCTCACAGAATATTAAGTCTTTGAACTATCTGTCCAATATCATGGCCAAGATCGAGGCGAACTTCGCCGGCGTGGATGAGGCAATCATGCTTGACAGCAACGGGTTTGTCGCCGAAGGGACCGCAGATAACGTCTTCATTGTCAAGGGCGGAACAATCTTCGTGCCTCCGACCGTGACGAACCTCCCCGGCGTCACCCGCGAAACGGTGATCGAGCTTGCCCAAGAAGAGCAGATCCCCGTGCGCGAGGAATTCTTCGGGGTTCCGGCGCTCTACGCCGCCGATGAGTGCTTTATTACGGGGACAGCAGCCGAGATCGCGCCGATCATCGAGATTGACCATCGTCCGATTGGGTCGGGCAAGCCCGGCCCGATCACCCAAAGACTCATCCAAAAATTCCGAGCGATCACGGGCATCCCCGAGACGGGCACGCCCATCTACGAAGAGTGAGCTATGACCGTTCGCGTTCGCTTTGCCCCAAGCCCCACAGGAGAGCTGCACGTCGGCGGAGCGCGCACCGCGCTCTTCAATTGGCTTTTTGCGCGCAAGCACCAGGGCGTCTTCATTCTGCGCTTTGAAGACACCGACATCGAGCGCAATCGCCCAGAGCTGATCGAGCCGATCTTAGAGAGTCTGCGCTGGCTCGGACTGCTCTGGGATGAAGGGCCGTACTTTCAAAGTCAAAGACTAAATCTCTATCGCGAGTGGGCCGAGCGACTCTTATCGGAGGGCAAGGCGTATAGGTGCTACTGCACGCCCGAAGAGCTCGAAGCCAAGAGAAAAGCCGCACTCGCCGCCAAGCAGAAGCCCAAATACGATGGGCGCTGTCGCGCTCTCACAGCTCAAGAAGAGCAGAAGTTTCTCAGCGAAGGGCGCCGACCCGCGCTGAGATTAAAAATCCCCCAAGCGGGGACGATCACCGTCGAGGACGCGATCCGCGGGAAAGTCGAGTTCGACTTTTCTGAACTCGACGATTTTATTATTCTGCGCTCCGACGGCCGCCCCACGTATAACTTTGCCGTCGTCGTGGACGACGTGACCATGGGGATCACCCACGTCATCCGCGCCGATGAGCATCTCAACAACACTCCGAAACAGATCTTGCTCTACCAAGCATTTGGGGTTCCCATACCCGTCTTCGCGCACGTCCCGATGGTCTTAGCCAAAGATAGAAGTAAGCTCTCCAAGCGCCACGGGGCCACGGCGGTCTTCGAGTTTCGCGACCGTGGGGTGCTCCCCGAAGCGTTAGTAAATTATTTGGCTCGGTTGGGCTGGTCGCACGGCGACCAAGAGATCTTCACCACAGAAGAGCTGATCGAGAATTTTTCGCTGGAAGCCGTGCACCCTTCCGCGGCGATCTTTGACGAAGAGAAATTATTCTGGGTGAATCAGCACTATATCAAGACGGGCGACCCCAAGCGTCTTGGCGAGCTTTTACGCCCGTTCTTGGTGAAGCTCAATATCATGAGCGAAGCTGAAGCTCAGGCTGTGCCGACGGATGTGCTTGCGCGGCTTGTCGTTCTCTTTCGGGAGCGCGCGAAGACCCTCAGCGAGCTGGCCGAGCCGGCTCGCTATATGCTGACGGATAATTTCCCGTACGATTCCGAAGCCGTACAGAAGTTTCTCACGCCGGAGAAGATTGTGCTGCTGCACGGGCTTGCCGAGGCGCTTGCGCCCATAGAATCGTTCACAGTGACGGAGCTTGAGAGGGTCACGCGCGCGTACTTAGAATCTCAAGGCAAGGCGCTTAAAGATATTGCTCAAGCGTGTCGGGTGGCGCTGACGGGGAGAACAGCAGGGGCGGGGCTCTTTGAGACGATGGAGCTGATCGGGCGAGAGCGGGTGCTTGCGCGGCTGCGGCGGGCTGGGGCTTCAGCTTCATAAATCCAGTCTTCAGGCCGGGTGCTCAAGCACCCGTCTCAGGAGGTGCAAGCCCAATGAATTGGGCTTGGAGCGTGCTTGAGCACGCTTCCATCTGCTGAGACGGCGGATTCATCCGCCGACGCACTCTGCAGCGGCGGTTCAAGCGATAATCTCGAGAGTTGCACGCGCGCACGTTTGCAGCTACAATCCCAACTATCCACACAGCGAGGGAGACCATGAGCACAGCACCCAAAGACTTCATCCGCGAGATCATCGAGAACGACATCAAGACGGGGAAATACGGGGGGCGCGTCCATACGCGCTTCCCCCCAGAGCCCAACGGCTACTTGCACATCGGCCATGCCAAAAGCGCCTTGCTCAATTATTGGATCGCCCAAGAGTACGGGGGAAAATTCAATCTGCGCTTCGACGACACCAACCCCGAAAAAGAAGAGCAAGAATACGTGGACGCCATCAAGCGCGACCTCAAATGGCTCGGCGTGGACTGGGAAGACCGCGAGTTCTACGCCTCAGATTACTTTGAGCAGCTCTATCAATGGGCTGAAGAGCTGATAAAACAGGGCAAGGCCTATGTGTGCGATCTCTCGCCTGAAGAAGTGAGCGAGTATCGCGGCAAAGCGATCGTTCAAGACGGAAAAGTCATCACTCCCCCGGGAAAGGAGAGCCCCTATCGCAACCGCTCCGTCGAAGAGAATTTAGATCTCTTCAGAAGGATGCGCGCCGGGGAGTTCCCCGAGGGCTCCAGGACCCTCAGAGCTAAGATCGACATGGCTCACCCTAACTTGAATATGCGCGATCCCGTCATGTATCGCATCATGCACGTCCCGCACCATCGCACCGGCACAAAATGGTGCATCTACCCCACGTATGACTGGGCGCACGGGCAGTCAGATTCTATAGAAGGGATCACACATTCTATTTGCACGCTCGAATTTGAAGATCATCGTCCGTTGTACGATTGGTTCTTGGATCAGTTGGGGATTCATCATCCGCGGCAGATCGAGTTTGCGCGCCTGAATTTGACGTACACGGTGATGAGCAAGCGCTTGCTCTTGCAGTTGGTGCAGGAGGGCCACGTGCGGGGCTGGGACGACCCCAGAATGCCCACGCTGGCTGGGATGCGCCGGCGCGGCTACACCCCCGAAGCCATTCACGAATTCGTCCGACGCGTCGGGGTCTCCAAGCGCGAGAGCATCACGGAAATAGAGCTTCTGGAGCATTGCGTGCGCCAAGACTTAAACAAGCGCGCGCTGCGGCGTCTCGCCGTGCTCGATCCCTTGAAAGTCGTTATCACCAACTATCCTGACGGCCAAGTCGAATGGCTCGATGCGATCAACAACCCCGAAGACCCCAGCGCCGGCACGCGCAAGGTCCCGTTCTCGAAGGTCTTATATATTGAGCGCGATGATTTTATGGAGAACCCGCCGAAAGATTTTTATCGCTTGGCCCCCGGACGCGAAGTCCGCCTGCGCTATGCGTACTTCATCAAGTGCGTGGACGTCGTCAAAGACGCTCAAGGGAACGTGATCGAGCTGCACTGCACCTACGACCCGGCAACGCGGGGCGGCGAAGCCCCCGACGGGCGCAAGGTCAAAGCGACAATCCATTGGGTCTCAGCCCAGCACGCTATTGATGCCGAAGTTCGTCTCTATGATCGGCTCTTCACCAAGCCCGATCCGTTGGATGTGCCCGAGGGCCACGACTGGAAGGAGAATCTCAATCCCAATTCGCT
>CAZODX010000119.1:0-5121 GCA_964578715.1 uncultured Thermotogae bacterium
ATGCTCGCGCAACTGTATGAATCCCGCTGCGCGCACGTGCTCCCTGAGCTTCTCGATGGGGACTCTCTCGCTCAGGGGCGGCCCCACCGGCGTCTCGATAGCCTTCCAGTCTATGACGAACACCCTCCCGCCTGGCTTGAGCAGCCGATGGATCTCGCGCAGAAAGACGTCAGGGCTTTCCAGCTCGTGAAACACATTCGCTAGACAGCATACATCGATAGAAGCCGATGCAATAGGGATCTCACGCTCGGTGCAGCGCACCGTGAGAATATTGTTCAGCCCGCGCGCGGAGGCACGCCGAGCCAGCTCCTCCAACATCTCCGGCTGGATGTCCACGGCGTAGACGCGTCCCGTGGGCCCGATACGTTCTGCAACGGGCAGCGTGAAATATCCCACACCGCAGCCGATGTCGGCGTAGCTCATGCCGGCCCACGGCCGCACAAGCTCTAAAAATTTCTCGACGCTCTGCCAGCGAGCCCGCTCCGGGTTGTCCAGACGCTCAATATTCTTTGGGTCAAATTTACGAGACATAGTTTTAGAGATGCTCAATGAGCATCCCGACAAAATACCCGACAATCGCGACGCCCAAGCCCACCAAGAACATATCCAGCCCACTTCGGAAGGCCCCGCGCCCCGTGAAGAGACTCCGCGCCGCTCCCACGGCAAAGTGCGAGAGCATACTGATCGTAAACGACGTCCAGATCTCTACCGGGCCGCTGCCGAAGAAGAACGGCAGCACGGGGATGAGCGCCCCGAACGCCGTCGCCGTCCCGGTCAAGAGGCCCTCACGAAGGGGCGACCCCAGCTCCGGCGAGATCCCCAACTCTTCACGAGCTTTCTCTTGTAGTGCAATCTGGGGATCGGCCATGACTTGGGCCGCCGCGTGGCGTGCTGCTTCGGCAGGCATCCCCTTGGCTTCGTAGAGCAACGCGAGCTCTTCGGCCTCGACCTCGGGCATGAGCTGAATCTCCTCGCGCTCTAGCTCGATCTCGTGCTGATAGACCTCTTGCTCGCTCTTGGCGGCTAAGTACCCGCTGGAGCCCATCGAGAGCGCGTCGGCGACCAAGCCCGCTAAGCCCGATAGCACAATAAATTCGTGCACCTGCGCGCCGAGCACGCCCATCACCAGCCCAAAATTTGCCGTCAAGCCGTCGTTAAAGCCGTAGACGACGTTGCGCAAGAAGCCCCCAGACTCCATGCGGTGCCAGGGCTCGCCGCCACTGCCGGCGAGCTTCATGAGCGTCTCGGCGTGGATCGCTTCGTCACGCGCGACTTGCTGGGAGACTTTCGCAGCTTCCCCGGTGCTGAGGCTCGACTTCTCGCGGAGATAGTTCTTCACTTCGCTGGCTTCGTCAATAATACGCAGTCTCAGCACGGTGCGTGCGCCACCGCGCCGCGCCATCCACCCCAAGAGTCGAGCCCTCCAACTAGGCCGAAATTCCCCAACGGAAACGCCTTGCTCTGCGAGAAGCTTCGCGAACGCTTGCTGATGCTGGAGTTCGACGTCAGCAAGCTTTAGATAGACTTTCTGGCGTCGTGGGTCGGGGTCAACTTCCGCTAAGATCTTATACAGATACGCCGACTCGCCTTCGTCCTGCCAGTGCTCAAGCAGACGCTTTCTGTCCATATACGTCCTTTCTAAGCAGTGAATGCTGCCAGATCTATATAATCTCGCACGAGCTGTGCGAGCAGGGCTATCTTATCGTGAGCGTCCTTGGTGAGCAAGGGCTCGATGGCTTCGACGCGCTTGGCCGTCTCGTATGTATCGTAAGGGACAAGCAGGAGCGGGATATTGCGCTCGGTGGCGCGCGAGAGGATATGCGCTTCCGGGACGATGTTGTTCGTGAGCACCACCCCGGACGTATTGCTCTCTAACGCAGCTACGATCATATCGCTTCTGTCGCCACTGGTGATGATGAGTTTATTCTCTTGAGCAAAGCCGGGATGGCGCATGGCCGCTTGGGCCGACATCGCCCCGATGAAGATCTGTTTGACGACGCGCCGCAGTCCGCCTTCGCCTGCGATGATTTTTGCGAAGAGATTTTCGGCAAGATGCCCCATCTCCAGCGTCGTCAGCTCCGCCCGATGCGGGATGACCCCTATGAGCTTCACCCCCAGCGATGCGATCTCCGTCCCATGCGCATTGGTAAAATCTGCGACGCTGGGGACTTTGTTGACGACCACGCCGCGCAGCTCGATCCCCTCTCTATGAACTTGCTTGTGCACGAAGACTATATCATCGAGAATAGTGCCCTCGTCGCCAGCCGCAACGAGCACGAGCGCAGCATTCAGATGCCGCGCCAGCGAGAGCACGTCCAACGAGATCGAAATCCCATAGCTGAAATCCCTTCCGCCCTCGATGAAGAGCATCTCCTTGCCCGACTCGACGCGCGCCGCCGACTGCACGAGACGCTCCTTCATCCCCGCTTCGTCGTACATATAGCGCAACTTGGCGTGATCGAACCCAATGCTCAAGTCATCTGGGCTATCTGTGAGCCCGAAGATATTGGTGAGCAGCGCCGAATCGTAGTCCCACAGGCGCTTCTTGCGATAGAGCAACCGATCCCCAAAGGGCTTGAGATACCCAAAGGGCTTGCCCAAGACCTGCGCAAGCCCTACGATCAAGCTGGTCTTGCCCGCGCCCTTGCGCATTGAAGCGACAATCAATCTCTTCATAACTTCAGCCTCCCCAAGCTAAGAGAACCCGTGCATCGACGGCAACGCCACCACGCCCATGCTCATAGACGATCAACGGATTGATCTCGATATCGGAGATCTGCTCACTGTGGAGCAGCAGCGCCCCTACGCGAAGCAGCACATCTATAAGTGTGTCAATATCGCGCTTCTCCTCCCCGCGCACCCCCAATAATAACGGGTACGATCTGAGCTCCTTGAGCATCTCGAGAGCTTCTTGTCGGCTGATGGGCAGCGCGCGAAACGCGACGTCCTTCATCACTTCGACGTAGATGCCCCCCAGGCCGACCATGAGAATCGGGCCGAACGACGGATCTCTTCTGGCGCCGATAATAATCTGCCTCCCAGGTTGTACTTGTTGTGCGACTTCGATCCCGTCTATGAGGGCGTCGGGCTTGTGCGTTCTGCAATTGTGCAGAATCGCTCCATAGGCGTCTGCAACTTCTTGGGGGTTGTCTAAATCGAGGGCGACGCCGCCCACGTCGCTCTTGTGCAAGATATCTCGAGAGACGACTTTTAAGACCACAGGGTAGCCGATCTCTTCAGCAGCGCGTACGGCCTCGTCGAGCGTGCGCGCGATCAAGCTTTTCGGCACGGGGATATGAGCGATGCGCAAGAGCTGCTGGGCTTCGTGAGCCAAGAGAAATCCCCGGCGCTCGCGCCGCGCAGTCTCTAAAACTTTGTCAAGAGAGTTCGTGTTGATCTGCAGGGATTCAACGATCTCCGGGGGTTTGGTGCGGTAGCGATAGTGCGCATACAAAGCCCCAAGACACGAGACGGCTTCGGTGACGTCGGCGAAGATCGGGACGCCCCGGCGTCGCAGCGTTTCGGTGAGCTGTTCGATCTTCTCTCCGCCGAGCGCGGAGAAGACGACGGGCTTCTTCTCCGACTGAAACGCTCGGAAATTCCGCTCGATCATGGGCTCAAACGCCGCGACGTCAAAGAGCGCAGTCTCGCAGTAGAGCGCGAGCACGGCGTGAATAGCCTCGCTCTGGCGCGCTGTTGCTAAAGCTCGGTCGTAGTGATCGGCAGTTGCCTGGCCCGTGAGATCTATGGGGTTTTTCGTCGAGCCGAACTCCGGGGTCACCGCAGAAAAAATCTTCTCTAAGATTTGGAGATCGTCGTACAGCTCGATTGAGTACTTTTCGCATGCATCGGTAGCGATAACCCCGATGCCTCCGCCGTTGGTGATGATAACTGTTTCTGTGCCGCGAGGGAGCACCGAGGTCGCCAAGAATTTGCACCAATCGAAGGCTTCTTTGATGCTCTCAGCGCGGAGGACGCCGCACTGTTTCATAATCGCGTCGAAAATTTCAGTCGCGCCGGCGAGCGACCCCGTGTGCGACGCTGCTGCAATAGCTCCGCGCTTGGAGCGCCCCGCTTTGATGACGATTATGGGCTTCTCTCGCGAAGCGTCCTTCAGCGTCCTCACAAGCCGTTCGCCGTTCTTCACGCCCTCAATGTACATGAGAATCACGCGCGTCTCAGGATGGGGAACGAGATATTCTAACAGATCGGCTTCGTCAATGTCAGATTTATTGCCCACGGAGATGATCGCCGACAGCCCCATCTTCTCGGCAGCGGCCTTGCCGATCATCGCCACGCCGAGAGCGCCGCTTTGGGTGACTATCGCGACGTTGCCCTTGGGGATCTCTCTAGGGCCAAAGGTCGCATTGAGCGACGGGGTCACCGAATAAAGCCCGAAGATATTGGGGCCGAGCACGCGCATCCCGTGCTCGCGCGCGTACGAGACGATCCTGCGCTCTTCAGCGAGATTTCCGACTTCAGAGAACCCCGACGAAATGATGGGCACGAATTTGACGCCGTGCGCCGCGCACTCTTGGACTGTTTCGAAGACGGCCTTCGCCGGCACGACGATCAGCGCGACGTCGATCTCCTCGGGGATCTCTCTGATAGAAGAGAAGACGCGAAGCCTCAGGATCTCCCCGCCCTTAGGATTGACGGGGAAGACCTTTCCCGCGTAACCGTTGGCGACAATATTTTGCACGATCTTGTAGCCGATCTTGTTTGGGTCATGCGATGCCCCGATGACCGCAACGGTCCGAGGCTCAAAGAGAAATTTTATATCTGGAGTGCTCATTGTTCACGAAAGGTCATCTTCAATTCATAGACGCCTTCGGCCCTGCGTTTCTCGATATCAAACCCCATCTTCTCGAAGAGATGGAGCATGGGACGGTTCTCTTCCAAGACTTCTGCGGTGAAGCCGTGCAAGCCCTGGCGCTTAGCGAGATACGTCAGATACGAGAGCAATTCCGTGCCGATGCCCTTGCCCTGATAGTCGTCGCGCACCACGAACGCAACTTCAGCCGTATTGGTGCGCTCGTCGATGCCGTATTGTCCAACACCGACGACCTCTTCGACGCCTTCAGCTTTCTGGATCGTGGCCAAGATCACCATCTCTTTCGT
>CAZODX010000120.1:0-2971 GCA_964578715.1 uncultured Thermotogae bacterium
GCGCGCGGCGCGCGCGGAGAAGTCTCTCACCGAAGCCGAGATCTCCACCGTGCTGCAGTTCCTCCACGAGCTCGCTTAGAGACGATTGTTCATTTTAGAATGATATTTCTAAAAGACATAAAGTATATTCGGAATTAAATAGATATTTTGTTTATTTTTCTCGAAAAAACTTGACAAACGATCTTTGCTTTGTTATCATGCCGGCATCATGGCGGCCGACGCTCTGGCTTTGGAGCTGCGCAAGTTTCTCTCTCCGGAAGCGCGACTCTATACGGATCTTTCGAGCCGACGGCTCTACGCCCGCGACCAGGGAGAGCCGCCGCGCTTTGTGGAAAGGCTGCTGCTTCAGCGCAATATCCCCGATCTCATCCTGCAACCGGCGCTCCCAGACGATGCCATCGCAGCCCTGCGCTGGGCACAGCACAAAGCACTCTCCGTCGTGCCGCGCGGCGCCGCGACGTTTGGGCTCGGTGGCGCCGTCCCCACCAACCACGGGCTGGTGCTCGATCTCTCCCCGCTCAGACTCATCGAAGAGATCAATCTTGACGCACAGACTGTAACTGTCTTGGCCGGGACGCGCTGGGCCGATCTCGCTCACGCGCTCAAACCCCACGGGCTGACGCTGTATACCTACCCGACGAGCTGGTTCTCGACCGTGGGCGGCTGGGTCAACACCGGCGGCTACGGAGTAGGCAGCACTGCGTTTGGACACTTTCAAAATCAGATCGAGCGGCTCACCGTCATCACCCCCCAAGGAGAGCTCAGAGAGCTCACGCACACCGACCCCGACTTTGAGTATTTCATCGGCACCGAGGGCCAGATGGGAGTCGTCTGGGCCGTCACGGTGAGAGTGCGTCCCGCCCCAGCAAAGACGATCCCGTTGCTTGTGCAGTGCGACTCTGCTCGCGAGGCCTTCGCCGCCGCTCGCGAGCTCGAAGGCTTGCGCCCCTATCATATGAAATATCTGAGCGCCGCGCGGCTCCACGAGATCAATCTCTCTATGAACACCGCCGAGCTGGCCATCCCCGAGCGCGAGAGCATTCTCGCAGCGTTCGAAGATGAAGAGAGCGCTCAGCTGTGCCGGCGCTGGGCGCAGCAGAACGAGCTGCGTGTGGGCTCGCCCTATCAGTCACACTATCTGTGGCACGAGCGGCTCTTCCCCATGCGCCCGAAACGCCTAGGGCCGGGGATGCTCGCTTCAGAAGTTGTGCTCGACTCTGAACAAGCTCCAGAATTTCTCGAAAAAGCCGAGCACGAAGCCCAACGCTACGGCGTCCATCTCGCCAGCGAAGCCTATTTTCTTGACAAGGGGCAAGCGCTCCTGTTGCCCGTCTTCACCTTCAATACCCGAAATCGTTTCTCAGAGTTCTATACAGCGAGTCTATCCCTTGTGCTCACGAAGTTGGGGATTGCGCTGGGTGGGCGGCCTTATGTGATCGGGATTTGGAACACGCCCTTCGTGCGAGATAAATTGGGGGCAAAGTTTGACAAGCTGCGTGCCTATAAAAAGAGCGTGGACCCTCGTGGGCTCTTCAATCCGGGGAAATTCTTTGCCCTTCCCCCGCACTGGAGCTCGATGATGCTGAAAGGGTTGCCTTTGGGTGCGGGCTTAGGGCTAGCGCGGTTCTTCGCGCCGCTCTCCCGCAAGATCTTTCGTCCAACTCCTCAGCGCTATCCCGCCCGCGAGCCGGGCCGCCCTCCAGCGGCGATCTCTCCCCTGCTCGATCTTCTCGAATATAACGAGACTTTATGCTCGCGCTGCGGCAGCTGTGTCCCCGTCTGCCCTGCTTATATCTACACCAAAGACGAGCGCACCACGGCGCGCGGCAAGCTCCACCTTGGGCTGGCATTGCTCAAGGGGGAACAGCTCGACGCTGCGGGCGCCCAGGCGCTCTTTTACTGTATGCATTGCCGCGCGTGTACCGATGTCTGTCAGAGTTCTTTAGACTTAGTCCCCGTCTGGGACGAGCTGGAGCGCCGCGTCGAAAAGCTCTACGGCAAAGATCAAAAGAAGACCGAAGAGTTCGTGCGCGGGGTCGAACAGATGAAGCTCATGCCCGGCACAGAGTATGTGCCCCCGATCGCGCAAGTCACACAGACGGGAGGGATCACCGTTGGTGATCGCCACGCGAGCTGAGAGCCGGTACTCGATTCACACCCAGAAAGCACCGTCGAGAACCAAGCCGCTGGTGCGCCCCAGGATCGTGCGCTCGGAGGCGTGCATCAATTGCGGCATCTGTGTGACGGCCTGCATCTACGGGGTGCACTATCGCGCTGACGGGCTGAGAATGCTCCTTGGGGAGCAGCCGCAAGATCAGAGCTTGTGCAGAAGTTGCTTGCGCTGCGTGCGCGAGTGCCCTATGGGCGCGCTCTCCGCTCCCATCCATCCCGAATGGCAACACCTCACCGACAGCTCCTGGACGCCGGAGATCATTCAGAGCATTCTCCAGCAGGCCGAGACCGGCAAAGTCCCGGTCTCCGGTCAGGGGTATCGCGGGCCGTTTGCCGGAAAAGATTTCGACTCGATGTGGACGGACATGTCCGAGATCGTCCGGCCCACCCGCGACGGCATCCACGGCAGAGAATACATCAGCACGGCGATCTTCTTGGGGAGAAAGCCGTTCTTTCTGAGCTCTCCTCAACACCCTGTGCTCGAAATCCCTATCCCCATGCTCTTTGATCTCATGCCCCAAGGGTTCAATACGCCAAGCGTGCACGAAGCGCTGCTGCGGGCAGCACACACTTTGGGGACTTTCTGTGTTCGCAAGATCGAAGAGTGCCCCACACCCTTGCCCGCAGCCCTGGCTCCTTTGCTCCGCCCCGGCGATGTCGCCAGATACGCCGCAGTCATCCGTCAGGCCCTCCTGCTGGAGTTGGAGTGCGATGGCGTCGAGAGCGTCGAGCACGCCCTGGCCCAGATTCGTCAGATCAACCCCAACGCCGTCGTCGCCGTTCGCGCAGAGTTCGACGA
>CAZODX010000120.1:2981-4055 GCA_964578715.1 uncultured Thermotogae bacterium
GCCGAAGCGTTGGCCCGCGCGGGCGTGGGCGTCTTGCACTTCGTCGCTGACGCTCACGGCAGAACTCACAAGCTTGGGCACATCAAGGACGCGCTGCGCGCGGTGCACCTGCGATTGCTCGACAGGGGGCTGCGCGACTATGTCACGATCATCGTGAGCGGGGGCATCGCCGCTGCCGAGCACGTCCCCAAGGCGATCATCTGTGGGGCTGATGGAGTCGCTCTCGATCTTGTGCTCTTGGTAGCCCTAGAGTGCTGGCGTGGGGAGACCTCTCCCCTGGCTGCTGCCCGGTGTGGAGAGAGAGACAAGTTTGATCCCCGCTGGGGCGCGCAGCGCATTATCAATCTCATAGGGGCTTGGCGCGACCAGCTCTTAGAAGTTCTGGGCGCGATGGGCATGCGTGAGGTGCGGCGCCTGCGCGGCGAGGTCGGGCGCGCGATCTTCCACGAAGACCTCGAAAGGGAATTCAAAGAGTATCTGCGTTCAGGCCCCATCGGGACGGCGCGCCCTGAAGAGATCGCCGTCGCTGTAGAGAACCCCAACGGGATCATCCCGCCCATCACGGCCCCAGTGCGGCCGCTGCCGCCCAACTTCCACCACGAGCTCTCGAAATTTAAAATTACGATCAGTGACGCGTGCATCACCTGTGGGCTGTGCGTCGAGCTCTGTCCTTTTGGGGTCTACTCGCTCCCTGAAGGGCTGAACAGACTGCGCCCTCCCACAAGCGCCAACTGCATCGGGCCCTCGTGTCAAGAGCAGTATCCCGATAAATACTGTGTCTCCCACTGTCCGGCGGACGCGATCACCATCGAGCGCGAGCCGACTTATGAGCTTTTGGGCGATCCGCGCTGGACGGCCGATCTTCTGCTCGCCACGTATAAGATGGCCGAGACCGGCCAAGCTCCGCAGCATCTGGAGTATCGTGTGGGGGCATCTGGGGGCGGCTTCGACAGAATACGATTTCAGTTTGAGCGCGCCCGCAAGCGCCGCAGCTCAAAGCCCGTCAGCACAGCGATCCCGCTCAATCGCCGTCCCTGGGGGCCGAAGATTTGGATTCCCGTGCCGTGGTACGGC
>CAZODX010000120.1:4065-5026 GCA_964578715.1 uncultured Thermotogae bacterium
CGATGCTCTCGCGAGCGCGCGCTGCCAAAGCCTTTGGCACGTTCGTCTCGACGGGCGAGGGCGGCTACCCTGAGGCGCTCTATCCCTACGACGATCATATCATTACGCAGATCGCCACGGGGCTCTTTGGCGTGCGCGAAGAGACCATTCAAAGAGTGAGAATCGTCGAGTTCAAGTACGCTCAAGGGGCCAAGCCCGGCCTGGGGGGACACTTGCTCGCCGACAAGGTCACAGCCGACGTCGCCAAGATGCGCGGCTCGGTGCAGTTCAGCTCGCTCTTTTCGCCCTTTCCCTTCCATAGCGTCTACTCCGTCGAAGACCATAAAAAACACGTGGACTGGGTGCGTGCGACCAATCCCCGCGCGCTCATCTCTGTCAAAGTCTCGACCCCCAACGACGTCGACATGGTCGCCGTTGGGAGTTACTACGCTGGGGCGAATATCATTCACTTAGATGGGGGCTACGGCGGTACCGGTGCGGCCCCTGATATAGCGAAAAAGAACATCGCCATGCCCATCGAGTACGCCATCCCCAGAGTACACAAATTTTTGGTGCAGGAGGGGATTCGCGATGAGTTGGTGCTCATGGCCAGCGGGGGGATTCGCACGGCCTATGATATTGCGAAAGCGATTGCATTGGGAGCCGACGGGTGCATCATCGGGACGGCGGAGTTAGTAGCCATTGAGTGCAATCGCTGTGGCAACTGCGAGCGCGGGCGCGGCTGTCCCTTTGGGATCGCCACGACCGATCCGGAGCTCTCCCAGCTCATTGCCCCGGACTGGGGAGCACAGCGCATTATCAATCTCTTCCATGCGTGGCGGGCGCAGCTTGTCGAGATTTTGCAAGAACTAGAGATGCAGAGTATCTTAGAGCTACGCGGTCGGGTGGATGTGCTGGAGTATATTGACGAGATGGAGGGCAATATTGAGCAAACGGAAAGAGTATCGTAAACAGCTAGAAG
>CAZODX010000121.1:0-4965 GCA_964578715.1 uncultured Thermotogae bacterium
CCTAGGGGACGCGCCGGTGGAGCGCGTGCTGGCCCTCCCAGAAGGGGCTGTCCCCCCGCGGCACATCGAGCGCAAGCATCTGAGCGGGCTGGAGTATCTCGATCTCTGGCGTGCCATCGAGCCGGGGCGCACAGAACTCGCAGAGAGTTATGTCCGATTAGGGGTCGCTCTGACGCCGCTGCGCGAAGCGATCGTGAGCATCTATCGGCTGGCGGTGCTGTGGGCAGGGGGCTTTGCTCTATTGATGGGTGTGTTGGCCTATCTGGCCTGGCCGTGGTGGACAAAAACAGTTCGGAGCTCTGAGTTTGTCAGTTCCCAGTCTAGCTCAGCATTGAGGGCTCAGAATTCAGAACTCTCTTTTGGTCAATTGGTCATTGACGATCACGCTAAAGAAGTGCGACTGAACGGGGCGACACTGCCCTTGACCCCGCGTGAGTATGCGCTCATTAGACTCTTGGCTTCCGAGCCGGGGCGGGTCTTCTCCGCTCATGAGATCATCGAGCGCGCGTGGGGCACGGAGAAGTTCGTCTCCACCGAAGACGTCAAGAAATATATCTATCTCTTGCGCCAGAAGATCGAGCATGACCCGCAGAACCCCCAGATTATTCTCACAGTGCGCGGCTTCGGGTACAAGTTCGTGCCGCCGTCTTTCTAGAGCGTTCTGATCGAGCGTTTGACCTTGGCAGCACCTGCCCAGCACTGACGAGACATCATCTCGGCTCCGGCCTTCTATTCTCTTAGCACTGTGGCGCTGCTAGAGTCTCCCCTGAGGTGAGCCGCACGTGAAGGTCTTAAAATCTTTTGCCGTCATGGCGCTCTTGTTCGTCTTCTTGTTGTGGAGGGCGGAAAGCTATTCGCAAGCGCCGGCTGTCGCGGAGCTTGTGGCGTTAGCCGACCGGACGGTCGAGCTGGTGCAGCTGGCGCTGCAACACGCATCATTTTCGTTCTTTGCGCTCACCGTGCGCGACGCGCAGTGGCACGCCCAGAGCGCTATAAATATCTTAGAGGGGCCTTCGTCCCCACGGTATGATCCCCAGTACGGCGCGCAGACGGCAACTCCGGGGGCGATCTCCCAAGCAAAAGAGCTGGTCGAGCATCTCAAGCAATCGGAGTTCGCCAGCGATCTCGAAGCCGCGGGCAATCACTTAGTAGTCTTTCTCAGCGCCGCTGACGAGAAGATTGTCAGCGGGCGCTCCGGCAATAACATCGCGCAGATCCGCGCCCAAGTGCAATTAGGGCTGGGCTTTCTCAAAGCGGCTCTGGGGTGTGGTGACGACCCGCTCTCCATCGGCGGAGCCCGCGCTATCCAAGAGTATCTGCGCAAGCGACGCTAGCATACCCAATTCTTAAGATAGAGAGGAGGTGAGATGGCACTGCAGAGTGCATGGATTCACAGGTTCCCATGAAACTATCTTGATCTTTCAGCAAGGAGGAATAGACCATGAAACAATGCGTGAAACTCGCTGTACTTGTGGGAGTGATCTTAGGGCTGATAGTAGGCTTTGGCACGAACACGGAGCTGCTCGGCCAAGGGGGAACGGTCAGTGTCAGCATCGTCGATTTTGCGTTCAGCCCAAAGACGATCACCGTACCGGTGGGCACGACGGTGCGCTGGACCAATAACGGGAGCGCTCCGCATACAGTGACGAGCACGAGCAGCCCCAGAGCTTTTGATTCGGGCACGCTCAATTCCGGAGAGACGTTTGAGTTCACGTTCAAGACCCCAGGGCAGTTTCCCTATCGCTGCACGATTCACCCGTCCATGACCGGCACGGTCATCGTAGAACAGAAAGAAGAAGTTCAAGAGTTCGCGCTCATCCATAGTCTTGCGCAGAGCAAGACTTTCCCAGAAGTGATCACGGTGAGCAAAGGCGTCAAGGTGCGGCTCTTCAACATCGCACTGGACGGGGTGCACCCTACTGTTACGATCAGCTCCGACGAAGACGGGAAGAACCCGGTCTTTGGGGTCAAGCCCTTCAACGTTGAGCCGGGCAAGCTCACGACGGTCGAGTTCACCCCCGACAAAGCGGGGACGTTCTTCATCAGCCATCGGCCTCACGGACACAACATCGTGGGCAAGCTCGTCGTCAAGGAGTAGGACAGCGTGAAAGGAGGAGCACTATGAGGAAGCTTGTGCTTTGCGTGATCTTGGCGTTCAGTGTGCTCGGTGTGGCAGGGCAGCCCCAAGGCGTCACGATCATCATGGGCAGCAGCGGCGGTGGCTACTACGGCACGACATACTATTTCTCCCCGGAGACGGTGACTGTTCCTGTGGGAACGACGGTGACGTGGGTCAATAGGACTTCTGTCACACATACGGTGACCAGCCGCACCGGCGTGTTCGACTCCAGAGACGTGCAACCAGGCCAGGAGTTCAAGTATACCTTCACACAGGCGGGCACCTATGACTATTATTGCCGGTATCACGGGGGCATGACCGGCAGGATCATCGTGGAGCAGGGGCAAAAAGCATTGAAGCTCTTTGCCGCTAAGCTTGAGGGCAAGCAAGAAGCCCCTACGCCCCCAAAGCCCAACGATAAAGCTACTGGGGCAGCAGCTCTTGTGCTCAGCAGTGACGGGAAGGAGCTGGGGTTTGCCCTCACCTATGTGGACCTGAGCGGCTCCGCCGTCGCGATTCACTTTCACAATGGCCCGGCGGGACAAGCCGGCCCCGTCGTCCAGACGATCTGCGGGCCGCAGAACCAGAACCCCCTCCTGGGGGCGTGTCCCGCCTCAAATAACGGCTTTCTGACGGGCAGCTGGAGCGTGCCGGCAAATCTCGCTCAGGAGTTGCTCAACAGTGGGCTCTATATGAACGTGCACACCCAGCTCAACCCCGCCGGTGAGATCCGGGGCCAAGTCGCACCCCTTCCGTAAGAGAGCGTTTGCCCCCAGCTCCAACCTGAAGAGCCGAGATCTCTCGCAAGACCTCGGCTCTTCCCTCTTTTTTGCGCGATTTTTGCGCGATGCATTTGACAAAGCCCCTGCCGTCAGCTATCTTACTCCTCAGGTGATATGCCCTTATGCAATATGTGTGGATTCTCTTGGCGGCGGCGGTCATCGTGCTCGGTGCGGTCTTGGTCCTCAGCAGTCAGCCCTCAACATCCATAGACCAACAGGTCAAGATCACGCTGGTCGAGTGGAAGATCACGCCAAATCCCATCGAGCTGGTGGCCGGCCAAGTACGACTGGTCGTCTTTAATATGGGCGTGCAGGCCCACGCCCTGGCGATCATGAGCGCAAGCGATGGCAAAGTCCTGCGGCAGCTGGAGACCGTGCCTGCCGGACAGGTGCAGACGTTTTTGGTCGAGCTGCCCAGGGGAGAATTCTTGCTCTATGACGCGCTGAACTGTCGCGATCCCGTGCGCAATCGCTGCGAGAAGAAAACGATGGTCAGCAAGATCACCGTGCGGTAAGCAGTGATACACTATGGCATTCACTGGCGTAGACTACTTCAACATCGAAGAGCTGCTGACCCACGAGCAGAAGCTCATTCGCAATACAGTCCGGCGCTTCGTAGACGAAGAGGTGCTGCCCATTATCAAAGACGCATTCGAAGCGGGGCGCTTCCCCACCGAGCTCATCCCGAAGATGGCCAAGCTGGGGCTGCTGGGGGCGACCCTCAAAGAGTACGGCGGTGCGGGGATTGATGCGATCTCCTATGGGTTAGCCATGCAAGAACTCGAGCGCGGCGATTCGGCCGTGCGCAGCTTCTGCTCCGTCCAGAACGGCTTAGTGATCTATCCCATCTATACGTTTGGCACCAAAGACCAGAAAGACCGCTGGCTCCCTGGGCTCATTCGTGGTGAGCTCATTGGGTGCTTTGGCCTGACCGAGCCAGGACATGGCTCCGACCCCGGCAGCATGGAGACCACTGCTGTCAGGGACGGGAATTTTTATATACTCAACGGCGTCAAGAGTTGGATCACCAACGCGACGTTGGCCCATATCGCTATTGTATGGGCCAAGCTCGACGGGGTCGTGCGGGGCTTTGTCGTGGAGCGCGGCACCAAGGGGTTTTCGACAGCGAAGATCGAGCATAAGCTCTCCATGCGAGCCTCCGACACCGGCGAGCTCTATTTTGATAACTGCCGTGTCCCCAAAGAGCATCTCCTTCCGGGGGTTGAGGGTCTGAGAGGCCCTCTGATGTGTCTCAATCAAGCGCGCTATAGCATCGCGTGGGGGGCAGTGGGAGCGGCGATGGCGTGCTATGAAGAAGCTCTTCAATATGCCAAGGAGCGCATCCAGTTTGGCAAGCCCATCGCGAGCTTTCAGTTAGTCCAACAGAAGCTCGTGGAGATGCTCACCGAGATCACCAAAGCCCAACTCTTGTGTTACCGGCTGGGGCAGCTCAAAGACCAAAACGCCCTCAAACACACGCACATCTCTCTGGCGAAGCGCAACAACGTGGCGATGGCCCTCAAGATCGCCCATATGGCCCGTGACATCTTGGGAGCCAATGGCATCACGTTAGACTATCAAGCCATCCGCCATCTCGTCAATCTGGAGACGGTCTACACGTACGAGGGCACGCACGACATCCACACGCTTATCCTCGGCCACGATATTACGGGCATCGAGGCCTTGCGCTAGACTGCGTCACCTGTAATCGGCATTACCGACGCGCTGGCTCATACAAGATAGGCTAGATGGGGTGTGAAAAGCGAGGAGGAGTTTATGAAATACTGTGGGGTGAGCTTAGCATTGGTGGTGCTGATCGGCAGCAGCGTCTTGGCTCAGAAGACGCCGCAGAGCTTCTGGGCTGAAGAATTTTTAGCTGCCGAAGTCGGAGCGGTGCTGGGCGGGGCTATCGGGCTGGGCACGGTGCACACGGCGTGTGTGCGGGTCGAGAGAAGCTGCGACCCGCTCTATAAATTAGTCGTCTTGCAGCAGCGTATTCCCATCGAAGGCGACCCGTTATCGGTGATCAAGCTGACGTCGCCGGGGTTTCATACGGTCAACATG
>CAZODX010000122.1:0-934 GCA_964578715.1 uncultured Thermotogae bacterium
CGCTCGTTCCGCTGGCGGTCGGCGGCGGAGCGTTGCTTGTGCTGGGGTTGCCTCGAGAAGGGATTTCCCATCTATCGTCTTCGGGACTGGGGATCATCCTGTGGTTGGCGTTGGTCAACACCGCGCTCGCGTATGTGCTCTACAATAGGGCGTTGCGCGTGCTCACGGCGCTGGAGATCAACATGCTGCTTAATCTCTCGCCACTGGGGACGGCAGCGTTCGCCTGGGCACTCTTAGGAGAGCAGTTGAGCGCCGTGCAAATCGCTGGGATGCTCATCGTCATCCTCGGTGTGACTCTGGTGCAGTGGAGAAGATCGCTCTAGGCTATTCGTCTTCAGTTGCACGCTGCCCCAGCTTCTGATCGAGGATCAGCAAGCCAGCCCCGCTCTCCCCGATGAGCTTGAGCTGCTCGACGATCTCGCTGGCGCTCTTCTCTTCTTCAACTTGCTCGTCAATGAACCAGTGGAGCATCACTTCTGTAGGATAGTCGTCTTCGTCGTCAGCAAGATCGTAGAGATCATTGATGCACTCGGTGATCTTCTGCTCATGGGCTAATGCTTCCTGAAACGCATCGAGGGGCGACTTAAAATCTACGGGTGGCTTGGCGATGGCTCCCAGCTCGACGCGCCCGCCACGGTCGTTGACAAAGTCAAAGATCTTCATGGCGTGCTTGAGCTCTTCTTGGGCTTGCAGGCGCATCCAGTGCGCCATCCCCCGCAGGTTCTGGGCTTCAAAATACGCGCACATTGAGAGATAGACATACGCGGACTCCAGCTCGCGCACGATCTGTTCATTGAGGGCTGCTTGCAGTCTCTTGCTCAGCATAGACAATATCGCTCCTTGGACGAAGATAAAACTATTGTAAACAGAAGGGCGTGCGTTGGGCAAGCTTCATATACGCAGAGAGGGAGAGGGCCCGCAAGGGGGGTTGGGG
>CAZODX010000122.1:944-4922 GCA_964578715.1 uncultured Thermotogae bacterium
GTGCCCCCCCTTGCGGCTTCCAGGGGGTGATGAGGGCTTATAAGATCGGCTTGCGGTTGGCCAAGGCCATCTGTTTCACCAAGGCCCACCACTGAACCCATGCAGGAGGTCTGGAGCCGTTTGTGCGTTCTACGCGGGCAAGGCGCTCTAACTTCCGCCGGTGCGCCTCTTCATGAAGCTCTTGTATTCGATAACGGACCAGTCTCTCGATGAGAGCCGTGGACAACATCGTCTCACTCCTTACTCCGGTTGATAAGATCGCGTGATCCCCTGAACCTGCACGCGTATGGCCTGTTCGAAGCCTCATCCCAACTTTGGAGCAACGCCTCCGGCCGTATCGTCACCGTCTGTTTGGTCATGGCTTGTCACCTCGTGTGTTGAAGTTGTCCGACGCCCCAGTGTACACGATCAGCCATGAACAGAGGGTGAATCTCTGATGACGCACTGTTCATCTTTGAGGGTCTGTCGGGAGAGAGACGGTGAACGTCGTCCCGTGATGGAGGACGCTAGCGACTCGGATGTCCCCATGATGTCGGGTGATGATCTCGTGCACGAGCGCCAGCCCGAGGCCCACCCCGCCCACACTGCGCGCTTTGTCTACTCGATAAAAACGCTCAAAGATATGGGGGAGATCATCAGAGGGGATGCCTACGCCGGTATCAGTAATGGTCAGTCGTGCTCGTCCATCTTGGTGATCGAGTGACAAGCGCACTCGACCCCCAGCCGGGGTGTACTTGATCGCGTTGTCCAGCAGATTGAAGATCGCTTGGCGGAGCAGCTCGGCGTCGCCCTGGACGACGATAGGGCTGGAGCACGCTGTCTCCAGAAGGAGCTGTTTGTGCTCAGCAAGCGGACGCAGCTCTTGACAAACCTCAAGAGATAAGCGATCGAGCCTGATGGGTTTTCTATGGGAGATCCAGCCGGCAGACTCCGTGCGTGCGAGCAGCAACAATTGCTCGGTGAGCCGCGAGAGCCGCTCTGCTTGAGCTAATGCTGTTTGCAGCGTCTGGCGGTACTCTTCCGGCGAGCGAGCTTTGCGCAAGGCGACCTCGAGTTGCCCGCGCAGCACAGTCAAGGGCGTGCGCAGCTCATGCGATGCGTTGGAGACAAAGCGCCGCTGATGCTCAAACGCCTGGTGCAATCGCTCAAACATCTGGTTGAACGTCGTTGCGAGCTGGCCAATCTCGTCGGTGGGGGTTGTCACCGGCAGGCGCTGAGTTAAATTCCCCGCGCTGATCGTCCTGGCGGTCTGGGTCATTGTTCGGAGGGGCTGGAGCATACGATCTGTAAGAAAATAGCTGCCCACACTGGCAAGCCCCAGCACAATGGGCGCAAGGGCGAGCAGCCAAAACCGCAGGCGCCCCAAGGCGCTGGACACGCGCCGCAGCGGGGTCGCCACCTGCACAAAGACGGGATCGCCCTCTTCGGTCGTATCTAAGTTTGTCAACACGCGCACCGATGTGCCGTCGTGCAGGGAGATCGTCTGCAGCTTAGGTCCCTGGGAATACCCCTGGACGTCTAAGGGCAAGCGCTCTTCGTGCAGATTGGGAGACTTGTGCAGCACCGTGCCATCGAGTCGGCTCACTTGGATGAGCAGATCGTCGGTCGAGAACGCGATCTGGTCCTTCTCAAAGTCGATCTGCCCTGTGTGCGCGTAGCTAATGAGCTCATCGGCTTTCGAGAGCAGCGTGACGTCAATTTCAAGATAGAGACTATGGGCGACGCTCGCGTAGAGGGCAAGACTGAAGACAAGAAAGAGCAGTGTCGTTACGACGAGATGCCATGCCATCAAGCGAGCCCGGATAGATTTTAACATGATGAGCAGCGCTGCGGGTCTTGGAGCTGGTAGCCGACCCCCCGGATGGTGCGAAAGAGCTTCACGGGGGAGTCCCTGTCGATCTTGCGGCGCAGCCGATAGATGAAGACATCAATCAGATTGGAGAAGCTGTCGAAGTCCCCGGCCCATACGTGCTCGCTCAATTGCGTGCGCGTGATGACGCGGTTGGGATGGCGCATGAAATACTCCAGCACTTCGTATTCTTTGCCGGTCAGCTCGATCTCTTTGCCATTCCGTTGGACTTGATGGGTGACGAGATCGAGCGTCAGGTCGGCAACACGCACCAGGCGGGGCTGGGCTTGGCTGCCACGGCGCAGGAGCGCTCGCACACGAGCTAAGAGCTCTGCGAACGCAAAGGGCTTCGTGAGATAGTCATCGGCTCCGGAGTCCAAGCCGTGCACTTTCTCTTGGAGGGCATCTTTGGCCGTGAGGAGCAGGACAGGGGTGAGGCGACCGGCTTGACGCAGCTCCCGCAGCATGGTGAGGCCGTCCTTCTTGGGCAACAGAATGTCGAGAATGATCAGATCGTAGGGGTGAAGGTGGGTCAGAAAGAGCGCCTCCTCCCCGTCGTAGGCGACATCGACGGCGTAGTGCTCTTCTGTCAAGCCTTGGCGAATGAAGCCCGCGAGCTCCGGCTGATCTTCTACGACTAAGATGCGCATACTCTTCAGAGCGTACTAGACACCTCCTCACTCTGCAAGTCGCGCGTGTTTATAATATCATAGCGTTCATGAACCAAAGATGAACGGAGGCTCTCATGCTTACCCAGTGGGTTGTCAGCGCTATTTTCGTCACGACATATCTGCTCATTGCGCTCGGCACGCCCAATAGAGTTATCATAGCCTTGCTCGGAGCGATCACCCTTGCGGTGTACGGGGCTTTCGCGGGCTTTCTGCCCCAGGCTGAAGTACCCGCAGCCGTCGATTGGGATACCATGGGCTTGCTGGTGGGCATGATGTTGCTCGTGGGAATGCTCAAATATACGAAGCTCTTCGAGCTCGTAGCCCTGCGCGTTATCACGCTTGCCCAGGGGTCTCCCGTGCGCCTGCTCTGGCTGTTGGGGGGCACCACGGCTCTCGTCTCCGGTTTTCTTGATAACGTCACGACTGTGCTCCTGTTCATCCCGCTGACGGCCGAGTCCTGTCGCCGTTTGGGAGTGGATCTGAAGCCGTTTGTGCTTGCTGAAGTCTTTGCCTCCAACATTGGGGGAACTGCGACGTTGATCGGCGATCCCCCTAATATTATGATCGGCAGTGCCGCCGGCTTGAGCTTTCTCGATTTTCTTCTGCACATGGGCCCGCTTGTGCTCATCGTGCTGGGTGGAGCTCTGCTCTATCTTCAATGGCGCTTCCGCGCAGTGCTGCGCACCCCCGCATCCCTAAGCATATCTGGAGGAGAAGCTGTCACCATGGCAGCGTCAGACCGACGCTCGGTGCGCCGCGGGCTTGGCGTGCTGGCGCTGACGCTCGCTCTCTTTTTCGTGCATGATCGGCTGCACCTGATGCCAGCGACCATTGCGTTCTGTGGAGCGGCGCTGTTGCTGCTGCTCAGCCGCGACTCCCCAGAGCGTGCCCTCCGCGAAGTGGATTGGTCGGTCTTGCTCTTCTTTGGGAGCTTGTTCGTCATGGTCGCGGCGTTGGAGCGCGTTGGGGTGATCGCGCAGCTTGCTCGTGAAATGCTCATTGTGACTGGAGGCAATCTATATATAGTATGCGGGGCGATCCTCGTCTTTGGAGCCATGATCTCGTCGGTGATTGACAATGTCCCCCTAGCAGCGGCAATGGTGCCGCTCATCGCGGAGATGAGCCGGGCACCGGAGTTGGCAGCCCAACTTTCCAGCTATACTGTTAACCCCTTATGGTGGGCTTTAGTGTTGGGGATTGGATTAGGAGGGAACGGGACATTAGTGGGAGCTTCGGCGAACATCGTCGCTGCGGGGGCTTTGGAGCGACTGGGGCACCCCGTCTCATTTCGGCAATTTTTCACTGTAGGATTCCCGCTCATGCTGCTCACTATACTCGTGAGCGGGGTGCTGCTCTACGGCTTGCTGTCCTTGAGAATGTGAACCGTTCTCCTCATCTCCCGTGAAGCTATGCCAAGGTTCCATCCACACTCCTGCACTCAGTCGCAGTGAGGGAAAT
>CAZODX010000123.1:0-279 GCA_964578715.1 uncultured Thermotogae bacterium
GATCCGTCTGGAGGGCGCGACGGCGTTTCTCGAGGGGGTTTTGAAACTCTCTGGAACGCAGGTTTCCGTGAACGATGTGCGCGCCGGAGCGGCGTTGACGTTAGCAGGGCTGGTCGCTGAAGGCGCGACCGTTATCGTCGATCGCGATGAGCACATTGGGCGGGGGTATCGTGATCTTGCAGGCGAGCTCAATCGTCTCGGAGCTGTTATAATAGAAGAGACTTCAGACGAAAGGGAGGTTGTCAGGAGCGAGACTCGATGAATCAGCTCATAGAGGAC
>CAZODX010000123.1:289-4864 GCA_964578715.1 uncultured Thermotogae bacterium
GGTTTTTGCTGGGGAACGAGCGATCTTAGTGGGGTTGGACCTAGGAAAAGGGGCAGCGTGGCAGGAGCGCGAGTCGATGGAAGAGCTGATCGAGCTCGCGCGCACCGCAGGGCTAGAGGTCTTGCGAACTATTCTGCAAAGGCGCGACAGACCCGATCCGGCGTTTTTCATTGGCAAGGGCAAGGCCGACGAGCTGCGAGAGCTTGCGGCGAAATCCGAGGCTCACGTCGTGGTCTTCAATGATGCGCTCACGCCGGCGCAAGCGCGCAATCTCGAGGAGAGGGTTCAGAAAAAGATTATAGATCGCGCGCAGTTGATTATGAATATCTTTGCGCAGCGGGCGCGCTCCAAAGAAGCCAAGCTCCAAGTGGAGCTGGCGCAGTTAGAGTATCTATTGCCCAGGCTGCGCGGGTGGGCGGAGGCGCTGGGGCAGCCGGGTGCCGGGATCGGCACACGCGGCCCTGGTGAAACGCGACTCGCCCAAGAGCGCCACGCGATCCGTCAGCGCATGCACACGCTCAGGGAACAGCTCGCCAAAGCCGAACGGGAACGCGCCGTGCGTCGCAAACTCCGCGAGCGCCGCCAGATCCCGGAGATCGCGCTCATCGGCTACACGAATACGGGGAAATCCACGCTCTTGCGGGTGCTCACCGGCGCTGAGGCGTTCGTCGAGGACAAGCTCTTTGCGACCCTGGACCCGCTGACGCGCAAGCTCCCTCTCCCCGATGGGCGCCTTGCAGTTGTCACTGATACTGTGGGGTTTATTAAGAAGCTTCCCCATGAGCTTATCCCGGCGTTCGCCTCGACGCTCGAGGCCGCTCGTGACGCCGATCTGTTGGTAAACGTCTTGGATGTTTCCAATCCCAATCTCTTCGAGCACTGGCGTACCATCGCCGAGGTGCTGAACGATCTCTTTCAGAACGGGCATCGTCCGCCCTTGATCAATGTTTTGAACAAGATCGACAAGCTTCAGGGTGAAGAAGACCATCAGCGTCTGGCATTAGCTCTTTCGACGATTCCCAACGCCCTGGCCATCTCGGCACACCAGGGGACGGGCTTAGAAGAGCTGAAGCATCGAATTATACAGATGCTCCTTGCAGCCCCTGTTGCAGCGTAAAGAGCAGCGACTCCAGGAGCAATTGGACGTTCGCATTGCGCTGGAGCTTCCACAGCGCTGTCTCTAAGACGTATATAGGGAGCGTCGCGAGCTGCCGGTGGGGGAGCAGATCTCGATACCAATAAAGGGCTTCTTGGATGAAGGACTCGATCACGTCTGGGTCGTCTTTGCTTAACGTTGCTGCCAGGGCGAGGACTTGTGCGCTCGTGTAGGCGCTCAAACGCCCGAGGAGTTCTATGATCGCTTCACGGCGCAGGAATGGGTCTTCAGCGCTGAGAGCGTCCCAAAGCTCTTGATCGGGCAACTGGGCCAAGTGCTTCTGGAGTGTTGGGCGTTGGGAGACAAATCGACGCACGGCTTCTATCAGGGGCTCTTCGGGCATGAGGCCCTTCGTCAGGGTGAGCAGGGCGTCGATCTCGGTGTCGCTGAGGCCGCGTTCGCGCAGGAGCTTTTCCATGTGTGCACGTGGCGGCGTGGGGAGCTTGACGATCCGGCATCGCGAGAGAATCGTGGGCAAAATATTGGTGCTTTTGGCAAGGAGCAGAAAGATCAGGTACGGAGGCGGGGATTCAAGGATCTTGAGCAGGCTGTTTGCTGCTTCTAAGCTGAGATCTTCGACGCTTTCGATAATATAGATCTTCTTGGGGGCTTCGACAGGAGGGTAGAGGGCCTTCTGTTGGAGTCCACGGACTTGATCGATGCTGATGCGCTTGCCGGCTTTGCTCACCCAAGTGAGATCGGGATGAGTGCCGTGGGCGAGCTTGGTGCAGTGGGAGCATTTGCCGCACTGGTGCGGGCAGAAGAGATACTGCACGAATTCTCGGGCGAACTGCGCCGCCGTCGCCCCAACAATGAGATACGCATGGGAAGGCTTCGTTGCGAGAGTCTTGAGCAGTGATTCTCCCATAGGTCTCTGGTAAGATTACCAAAAGCTTAGGGCTCGCGCTATAATACAAACCCCAGCGCTACGAGCATTCTCCGGCATCGTGGCCGAACCATCGCCGGAGCGCGTCACTGGGGGCCACGTCCTTCAGCCAGCCGTCCAGTTGAAGAGTTTCTCTCTTGACTCCACGAGGCCAGAGGCGTTCCACGAGAAAACGCTTCCCGTCTTCAGGCGCCGGGGGTTCGTAAACGCGCTTGACTGTGATCATTAGGAGTACTTCCTCATCGCTCATCGGTGACTCCAAACTCTTCCTCCAGCTCGTGGATAAGAGAGTGCAGGCGCTCGTGCGCCCCTTCGCCCATGTGCTCCCTCTCGTGGCGCTCAAAGCCCGCAACGAGCTTCTCATCGTCGGCCTCGGAGAGGGCCTGCTCCGCCAGAGGGAAGAGCACCCCGTCCTCTTTATGAATGTGCTCCCTCAGGAGGGCCGCGTACCCTCGGGCCGCCTCGATGAACGTTTGACGCGCCTGGGCCTCCTCCAAGCGCGCCAGCGCCTCCCGCAATTTCTGCTGGTACGAGCGCCCCTGCTCATGCTCCTCGAGCATGACCCCGACGGGGCCCCCTTCCCGCGGGATCCCCTTCGCCTCCAGCTCGGGGAAGAGGAGCCCCTCCTCCTTGGCGTGATGGCACTGATCCGCAAAGTCCCGGAAGAACTCCAAGAGGGAGGCCACCCGCTCCCGGGGCACGGCCTCCCCCCGCTCCAGCCGGTCGGCGATCGCCTCCAGCACCAAAAGCCCGTGCTCGATCACCCGGTGTTCGTGCTTGAGCGCTTCAACAGCCTTCATCGCGTGATGCCTCCCTCTTAGATGTGTCTCATTAGCTACTTTAAACTTCGTCTTGAACCATCTGCTTCATAACGCATTATATGGAGCTCAAAGGCCAAAGACAAGCACTCCGCTCAGCGCTCTTAAGTCCGGCTCGGCAATGGAGTTGCACAACGAGCCTGGCCCGCTATAATGCTCCCGTGGTGAGAGAATTTTTCGTCGGGCTTGCCAGCAGCCTCATCCTCACGGCGCTCAGCCGATACGTCGCTCAACGAATTGGCCTGCTCGACCTCCCCGATGACGCCCACAAACAACATGGACGCACGGTAGCGATCGGCGGCTGGGCCCTCGCCGCCGCTGCACTCCCCATCTTGGCCCTGGCAGACGCTCACATGGGGAGGCTTGCCCTGGGAAGTTGCGTCGCATTGTTCACAGGTCTGCTCGATGATCGTTTTGGCCTCAGCCCCAAAGCGAAGCTCTTGGGGCAGCTTCTCTGTGCCCTTGTGACGGCGCTCGGCACGGGCTGGGTCATTCGGTCCGTCACGCTCTTTGGGATCGAGATCGCTCTTGGCTGGCTGGCGGTCCCGTTCACGCTCTTCTGGATCGTCGGAGCGATCAATGCGTTCAATCTCATGGACGGCCTCGATGGCCTGGCGACCGGAAGCGCAGCGATTATCTTCGGCGCGACGGCGTTCATCGCTGCTCAGTCGGGCAACGAAGTCGTGCTCGCGCTCTCGGTGGGCTTTGTTGGAATCTTGCTGGGCTTTTTGCTTTTCAACTGGGCGCCGGCAAAAGTTTTTTTAGGCGATGGCGGGACGCACTTTGTGGGATTCTGGCTCGCAGTGCTCTCGGTGCACACGACGAGCGCGACCCTCAGCGATGTCCCGATTTTTGTGGCGATCTTGCTGTTGGGGGTGCCGATCTGCGACACGGCGTGGGCGATTCTGCGACGTATTCGAGAGAGAAGATCGATCTTGCAAGCCGACCGTGGGCATTTGCATCACAGAATTTTAGCTTTGGGGCTGAGCGAGCGCGCGACAGTGCTTATATTATACGGGATCGTCGCGGCTCTGTGCGTTTTAGCGATAGTAGTCTTCTTTTCCTAAAACCCCACTTGTACGCCCAGCCCCATCCCCGGCCCTTGCCAGACTACAGGCCAGCTCCATTGCGCAAATGTGACAAGCTCGCCGAAGAGTGAGATCAGCCCAAAGTTTAAATTCGCTCCCCAGCGAATCGTCGTCCTTGGTATTGTCTGCACCATCGGAGAGAACTGAAAACTCAGTGGCGCGATAGCCCCGTACAGCTCGATCAGCGAAAGCACCGAGAGCCTGATCGCGCCAGAGGGCACAAGCTGGGTCGAGTTCGAGAGGAACCACAGATCGAGATCGGCCCCGACAAACAGAATCCCCACGGAGAGTCGAATTATGGGAATGACGGGCACGCTCGATCCCAAAACCCCAGTGACGTCAATGAGTGCCCCTCCCCCAACGCCGATCAGCCGCGCCTCTCCGACGAGACCAAAACTTCCGAGGGCGATCACGCCCAGCCAGAGAATCACAAGCACTCTGCGCATATGGGCCCCCTTTCGTTACACTCTTCTGGGAGATATAATAGACCAACGACCAGCGCGGAGGGAAATTTGAAAGTCCTGACGGTCTTCGGCACGCGCCCGGAAGCGATCAAGCTCGCCCCAGTGCTCCACGAGCTTCAGAAATTCTCTGAGATCACCTCGCGCGTCTGCGTCACCGCCCAAC
>CAZODX010000124.1:0-3907 GCA_964578715.1 uncultured Thermotogae bacterium
TGCTGGCCCGCCAGGTCAACGTCCCCTATATCGTGGTCTTCCTCAATAAAGTCGACCTGGTCGATGACCCGGAGTTGCTCGATCTTGTCGAGGTGGAGATCCGAGATCTGCTCAATAAGTATAAGTTCCCCGGCGATACGGCGCCGGTCATTCGTGGGTCGGCCCTGGCGGCATATAAGAACCCCACGGACCCTGAGGCGACTAAGTGCATCTGGGAGCTTATGAAGGCCATTGACGAGTACATTCCTGAGCCGGTCCGCGAGGTCGATAAGCCGTTCTTGATGTCGATTGAGGACGTCTTCTCTATTAAGGGGCGCGGCACGGTGGTGACCGGGCGCGTCGAGCGCGGGCGGCTTACCCCAGGTCAAGAGGTCGAGATCGTTGGGTTACGCCCAGAATCGCGCAAGACCGTGGCCACCAGCATCGAGATGTTCAACAAGGTGCTCGATGAAGCTCTCCCGGGGGACAACATTGGGGTCTTGCTGCGCGGCATCGAAAAAGACGAGGTCGAGCGCGGCATGGTGTTGGCAGCTCCAGGCTCGATCACGCCGCACACCAAGTTCGAAGCGGAAGTCTACGCGCTCAGCAAAGAGGAAGGTGGGCGCCATAGCCCGTTCTTCTCCGGGTATAAGCCCCAATTCTACTTCCGCACGACCGACGTCACCGGCACGGTGATGCTGCCGCCGGGAGTAGAGATGGTCATGCCTGGGGACAACGTGCGCATCACAGCAGAGCTGATCAGCCACATCGCGATGGAGGAGCAGCTGCGCTTTGCGATTCGCGAGGGTGGGCGCACGGTAGGGGCTGGCGTGGTCACCAAGATCTTAGAGTGACAAGGAGCGAGCGGCGATGCCCCAGGAGCATGTGACGCTGGCTTGTACGGTCTGTCGCCATCGCAATTACCATACGACTAAGAACCCAAAGAACGTGCGCAATAAGCTCGAACTGAAGAAGTACTGCAAGTGGTGTCGCAAGCACACCCTGCACAAGGAAGTCTAGGCCCGTAGCTCAACTGGCAGAGCAGCCGACTCCAAATCGGCAGGTTGGGGGTTCGAGTCCTCCCGGGCCTGCTCATCAAGAGCTTTTTGAGGAGAGAGAGCATGCGAGAGAGAGTAGTCGGTTTCTTGCGCGAGGTGCGCGGGGAATTTCAGCGCATCACCTGGCCCAGTCGCCCCGAAGTCCTTGGGTTGACGGCTTTGGTGTTGCTCATAATTGTCCTGTTGTCGATCTACGTGGGGATTTGGGATTTTATCTTTCAGAGGCTCATTGCGTTCTTATTGAGATAGGCTATGAAGCGGTGGTATGCGATCCAGACCTATGCGGGCAGCGAGTTGAAGGTCGCTGAATTATTGGAGCAGCGTGTGCGCCAGCTCGGTTTGGAGAAGAAGGTCGCAGCGTTTGAGCTCAACGGGAAGGAAGTGCGCTTCCTCGCCCCTGTCGAAGAGGTGATCACGTCCAAGGGACGCCGGGGGCGCACCGGGGAGTATCGCGTGCCCTATGAGTATGAACTGAAGGTCGAAGCGAATAAGCGCATTCAGAAGGGCGAGGTCATCGCGGTCAAGCCCGCAAAATATATAAGCTTCGATGCCAAAGTGAAGAGCATCGAGACGCTGCAAAGAGTGATCGTCGAGATGAGCAATCGCAACGAAGAGGAGTTTCTTATCCCGTTGGAGAAGCGCATTCGTCGTGATATTCGCACAGGGGAGAAGCTCCCCCCAGGGGTGCCCCTGACGACCGACTCCGATCCGAACTTTCGTGCCCCCGCGGTCAAGACGACTGTAGTCCAGCGCGACCGCGTCAAGCGCGTCCAATTAGAGCGCTTAGATACTGGTGAGACGGTCACGTTGCTCGTCCCGGAGAAATATCTGGTGCGGCTCAAGGAGGGGGTCACGCTCAAGCAGGGGGATCTGCTCGAGAAGGAAGATAAGATCGAATCTCGTGCTTCGGGATTGGTAAAGATCAAAGAGTACAAAGACAAGAGGGTCGTCACGGTGCAGTATATTGAGAAGCGGCGGCTCTTCCCCGGCTATATCTTCGCGTACATGGAGATGGGCCAAGACGTGATGCAGCTGACAGAAGGGATCAAATGTCGCTTTGTGGGGAACCCCCCACTGCCCTTGAGCGAAGAAGAGATGAAAGTCGTCAAGCGCCGGGCAGGGCTGCTCGAGGCGCCCAAGGCCGTCGGCCCCAAGATCGAGGTCGAATTCGAAGTCGGCGAGGTCGTGGAGATCATCGAAGGGCCGTTTGCGGACTTCACCGGTGCGATTGTCGAGCTGGACAAGGAGCGCGAGATCGCCACGGTCATGGTGAAGATCTTCGGGCGCGAGACGCGCGTCGACTTGCCCTTCGAGAGCATTCAGAAGATTTGAGGAGTGTGACAGCCTATGGCTGCTAAGAAGCAAGTCGTTGCTGTGGTGAAATTGCAGTTGCCTGCCGGGCAAGCGACCCCGGCCCCTCCGGTCGGGCCGGCGCTCGCCGAGCATAAGATCAACATCGCCGAGTTTTGTAAGAGGTTTAACGACGCGACCAAGAACGAAGAGAAGGGCTTAATTATCCCAGCGCAGATCACGATTTACTCGGACAGATCGTTTGATTTTGTGCTGAAGAAGCCGCCGGCCAGCGAGTTGCTCAAGCGTGCTGCGGGCGTCCCCAAGGGATCCGGCCAGCCCAATACCGTGAAAGTCGGCAAGATCACGGTTGAGCAGCTGCGGCGCATCGCCGAGATTAAGATGGCCGATATGAACGTCAACTCTATCGAAGCGGCGATGAAGACGCTCGCGGGCACGGCGCGCAACATGGGCATCGAGATCGTGGAGAGCTAGGAGAGATTTCTTATGGAGCGCAGCAAACGCTATCTTGCCGTCAGAGAGAAAGTCGATCGCACGAGGTTCTATACTGTTGATGAAGCCATAAAGTTGCTGAAAGAGTGTGCGACGGCGAAATTCGACGAATCTGCCGATGCAGCTTTTCGCTTAGCAGTTGACCCGAAGAAGAACGAGCACCGCATCCGCGGGACGGTGACGCTTCCCCACGGCTCAGGGAAGCCTGTCAGAGTCCTGGCATTTGCCAAAGGGGAAAAGCTCAAGGAAGCCCAAGAGGCCGGAGCGGATTACGTCGGCGGTGAAGATCTTGTAAAGAAGATCGAAGGGGGCTGGTTGGAGTTTGACCGTGTCGTGGCGACACCTGATATGATGGGGCTCGTCAGCAAGATCGGCAAGATCCTAGGCCCGCGAGGGCTGATGCCCAGCCCCAAATCGGGCACAGTGACGCCCGACATCGCAACGGCGATTAAAGAGCTCAAGCGCGGCAAGATCGAGTTCCGTCTCGACGAATACGGCAATATCCACTCGTCGTTTGGGCGATGCTCATTTTCAGAGGAGCAACTCAAAGAGAACCTTGTGGCGCTGGCCGCGGCCATCTTGGAAGAGAAGCCCGCCGATATCAAAGGGCGTTTAATCAAATCTGTTACGATCAGCTCGACGCTGGGGCCGGGGATCAAGATCGACCCTGATGACCTGCAGAAGCTGGTCGCGGCGAGGCAGCTCTAGGAGGAATTCGTATGCCTACGGCAGAGAAGGAGCAAATTGTCAGTTTACTTGAGGAGCACCTGAGGAGATCAAAAGCCATTGTCTTTTCGGATTTTCATGGGCTGACGGCCTCCGAGATGGTCGAGCTGCGTCGCGAGTGTCGCAAGCACGGCTTGGAGTATCGGGTGGTGCAGAACAATCTGGCGCGGCTTGCAGCGGAGCGCGTCGGCATCAAAGACACAGATCAGTACCTGCGTGGTCCCACAGGGCTGTGCATCAGCTATGATGACCCGGCGCTGGCGTTCAAGATCTCTCAGGCGCTGACCAAGAAGTTTGAGCGCTATAAGATCAAGGGCGGCATCATGGAAGGGGTCGTCGTC
>CAZODX010000124.1:3917-4547 GCA_964578715.1 uncultured Thermotogae bacterium
CCGCCCCGAGCTGCTCGCGATGTTGGTCACCACGTTGCAAGCGCCGATTCAGCAGCTGGCGAGCGTGCTCAGCGCGGTGCTGCGCGAGTTTGTCAGCGTCCTAGACGAGATACGCAAGAAGCGCGAGGGGGAGCAGCAGACGCTCCCAACATCATAATTCAGCATGAAATTTGAAATCCTTGGGAGGGATTTTCATGGCTGTGAATATCGCAGAGATGGTGGCGGCGGTCGAGCAGATGACCGTCAAGGAGTTATCGGAGCTCGTCAAGGCTCTTGAGGAGAAGTTTGGTGTGAAGGCCTCTGCGGGCGTGCCCATGATGATGGCCCCCATGCCTGGAGCGGCTGCTGCGGCCGGTGGGGCTACGGCGACCGCGGAGAAGACGACATTCAAAGTCGTACTCAAGAGCGCAGGGCAGCAGAAGGTACAGCTCATTAAAGTCGTCAAGGACATCACGGGCAAGGGCCTGAAGGAGAGCAAGGACTTGGTCGATCACGTCCCTGCGGTCATTAAAGACGGGCTCACCGAAGAAGAAGCGAATAAGATTAAAGAGCAATTAGTCGCTGTCGGAGCCGAGGTCGAGATCCAATAGTCTGGGGAGTCTGTCTCACTGAGAGAGCAGAGCGGGACGG
>CAZODX010000124.1:4557-4842 GCA_964578715.1 uncultured Thermotogae bacterium
CCCCAGGCCTATCTATTCCCATCCGTTTAGGGTAAAGGAGGGTTATGCGCACACGACGTATGTGGGGCCGTGTCGGCCATGCCATGGAACTCCCCTATCTGTTGCGCGATCAGAAGCGCTCCTATGAATGGTTTTTGACCGAAGGGATCGCTCAACTGATCCGCGAGATCAGCCCGATCAAAGGGGAAGGGCGCGAGGGCCTCGAACTCGAACTGAAAGACCCTCGGCTTGTTCCCCCGCCGTATTCTGAGCAAGAATGCAAAGATAAGAATCTCACATACGCGG
>CAZODX010000125.1:0-410 GCA_964578715.1 uncultured Thermotogae bacterium
GCGCGGGCGCGGCGCTCCGCCCGTGGCACCCCCTGAAAGAACAGGGGCAGCTCGACGTTCTCGAGGGCTGTCAACGTGGGGATGAGATTGAACGTCTGAAAGACAAAGCCGATCTTCTTGCCACGAATCTGGGCAAGCGTGTCCTCGTCGAGCTTGGTGATGTCTCTGCCGTCAAGCTGGACGAGGCCATCGCTGGGCAAGTCCAAGCACCCTAAGAGATGCATCAGCGTCGATTTTCCCGATCCAGACGGGCCCATGATCGCCACAAACTCCCCAGGCTTGATCGTGAGATCTATGCCGCGCAGGGCGGGGACGCTCACTTCGTCCATCGGATAGACTTTATGTACATTCTTCAGCTCGATCATCGTGGTCTCCTTTCAATAGTTTGTCCCCTGCACCCCTCTCCCCGA
>CAZODX010000125.1:420-4702 GCA_964578715.1 uncultured Thermotogae bacterium
GGGGGGGGGGGGGGGGGGCAGGGGGGTAAGACCATTACGGCTTCCGTTCGACGCTCACGAGCTCTGTGAGCGCGACGAGCGCCCACCTGTCGCCTTCTTTCTTCTCGATGCGCAACAGCGGCGGATACGGCAAAATCTTGCGCGACTCCAGATCGCTGATGGCGATAATCGCCCGTTGGTCTTCGAACTTGGGGTGGGTGTAGACCCCCTTCACGGCCTTGACGCCGCCGACCACGACCTCTTCCGTCGTGACGAGCTTGGCGCCCTCCGGGAGCAGGATCTCTTTATTGGGCGCAACCTCGCGCGTATCGAGCGCGCTAATCGGCGTCATATCGAGATATCCCTTGGGAACGTGGGCGAAGCCGTGGGAGAAGACCAGCACCTGGAGTTGCGCTGAGTCCGCCAGCAGCTCAAACGTCTCGGTCACACGGAATTTAGACCCCTCAGGGATTATCTTCAGGGTGAGGGTCGCGGGACTGGGATCGTTCTCCATGTTCGTCAGCCGATAGACCGCGGTGAGCGTTCCACTGGTGTACGGGCCGATGCCGAAGACCTGGGCCAACGCCCAGCCACCACCGATGAGCGTGAGCAGTATCAATCCAACAAGGGCAATGTGAAGTCTCTTCATAGTCATCCTCCTTCAGTGTAGGGCTTACCAAAGCCCGGATGTGTTAAGCGAACGTTATGGATTCAGAGCCGTACACGGCGGGCTAGAGAGTAGGAGGATGCCAGAGGAGTTTTAAGAAGAGCCGGCTCTCGTGGAGCCGCGCAACGGGTGTGAGTGACAGATAGGGTGTGTAGGAGCCAAGATCAGCGACGGCGCTGGGCAGGGCGGGAGTAGTCCCGCAACAGAAGCCTTCATGAAAACCGGATGCGCCATCATTCTGCTCGCAGCAGGGGTGGTGCAAGGGCGCCACAGAAGTAGACCAAGGGTAGCCGTGCGCGCTGTGCCCTGTAGGCAGCGGGAGAGGGCGTGCCGTCCCTACTATTATTATGTGAGAGGGCACGAGCCACTGGCTGCCCAGCAGCACGATCAGCACTAGACTGAGCACGGCGCGCTTTTTGTTCATAGTTTTCACCGGATACTCTACCGGCATTCTCTCGATATGTCCATGATCTGCGTCATAGAAAGTTCTGCAATTTCTCATGTCAAAAATTCTTTAGATACTTGAAGACCTCCATCAGCTCGTCGATCTTCTCTTCGCCCTTGCCCGATTGGATCGCTTCTGTCAGACACGTTTGCATGTGCCCCCTCGTCAGCAGTTGCGCGATCTGGGAGAGCGACGCTTGCACCGCCGCGATCTGCTTCAAGATCTCGACGCAGTATTCTTCGTCCTCGATCATCGTCTCGATGCCCTCAAGATGGCCGCGCACCGTGCGGATGCGCCGCAACAGATCGCGCTTGGTTTGAGGAAGATGCTGGAGCCCGCCGCGCTTGTGCGTCTCGACGTGTGTTGGCATAGCTTACCCTCCTGGCCGAGCGAGATTAACTGCGTTGGAAGAGGCTGCGAATGCTCTCCCACAGCCCCGGATACTTCTTGCCCTTGATCTGATAGCCCGTCTGCTCGATGACCCGCTCGATGTCCGCTTCTGTCAGTTTTGTTGGATCGTACTGCACCCAGACCCACGGGGGATAGGTGGCGGGGTTGTGCTTGGCCTGCACAACCCCGTCGGTCTTCTGCAGCGCGCTGACGACTTTATAGAGACAATCAGCGCACATGATGAAGCGCAACTCGATCTTCGCTTCGCGCAGCTCGGCCATAGACGCTCACTTGCTCTGCGGTTGCATCATGGACATCATCGAGCCCATCATCTGATGGCACTGGGCCATGTGGGCGTTCATATCGCCCATCATCTGATGGTTATGATTGGGCTGGTTCATCATCCCTTGGCCCATCATGCCACCCATCATGCCGTTCATCATTCCCGGCCCCATCATCGAGCCGCCCATACCCATCATAGCAAGTCTTGGCTGGGATGAGCCCCAGGCCGTCGTAGCCCCCCAGACCAAGTACCCCACCAACAGCCCAGCCAACACCGAGACGACCGCGATCATCACGTTCTCGTTCACGACGATCAGCTCCTTTCGTTCTCCCACCCCTCGTGGGGTGGGGCAAGCTCAGTCTATCACAAAAATCTTCCTCGCGCCATGACGCCCGTCATGCCGGCGCAGGCGTCAGCCGCCCCGCCAGCGGCGCACGAAACCTTCTCAATCTGAGCGCGTTGCTCACCACGCTCACGCTCGAAAACCCCATCGCCCCGGCAGCAAGAATCGGGTTGAGCAGCCCCAAGGCTGCTACGGGGATCAGCACCGTGTTATAGATAAACGCCCAGAAGAGATTCTGCCAAATATTTCTGATCGTTGCTCTGCTGAGCGCGATCGCCGTCACCACGCCGCGCACGTCCCCGCCGACGAGCGTAATGTCTGAAGCTTCCATAGCGACGTCGGTGCCCGTCCCGATAGCGATTCCGACATCAGCTTGTGCTAAAGCCGGCGCGTCGTTGATCCCGTCGCCCACCATCGCCACGATCTTGCCCTGAGACTGTAATCTCTTCACGATCTCGGCCTTCTCGCCGGGCAGGACCTCAGCAAAGACTCTTTCAATCCCGACCTGGCGCGCAATCGCTTCGGCTGTCCTTCTGTTGTCGCCGGTGATCATCACGACTTCTAGCCCTAGGGCTTTGAGGGCGGCAATGGCTTCGCGTGAGCCCTCTTTCACCGTATCGGCGATGGCGAGCACGCCCAGGGCTTTGGCGCCTTGGGCGACGAAGACCGGCGTCTTGCCCTCGGCAGAAAAACGTTCGGCGTGCTCCAGCAGCCCGTCAAGCTCAACCCCTTCATCGCGCATGAGTTTAAGATTGCCCACCAGCACGCGATGGCCGTTGAGGCTCGCGCGGATGCCGTGCCCGGGAATGGCCGCAAACTCGTGGACTGCTGCAAATTTGAGATTTCGCTCTTGGGCGCGCTTGACGATCGCTTCACCCAGGGGGTGCTCAGAAACCCTCTCGACCGACGCAGCGATACACAAGAGCTCTTCTTCGGCAACCCCAGGGATCGCGACGATATCGGTGACTTCAGGTCGGCCTTTCGTCACGGTGCCCGTCTTGTCTAGAACGATGGTCGTGAGCTTGTGGGCTGTCTCCAAGGCGTCGCCGCCGCGGATGAGAATGCCCAGTTCGGCGCCCTTGCCCGTACCTACCATGATGCTCGTGGGTGTCGCTAAACCCAGGGCGCACGGGCACGCGATGATCAAGACCGCGACAAAATTTAGAAGGGCTTTTGTGAGCGCCGGCTGCGGCCCCAAGAAATACCAGCCCGCAAACGTCACGATGGCGATCCCGATCACAGCGGGCACAAAGTAGCTGGCGATCACGTCCACAAGCTTCGCGATAGGGGGCTTGGCGCCCTGAGCTTCTTCGACGAGCTTGATGATCTGGGCGAGTGCCGTCTCACTGCCGACCTTGGTCGCTCTGAACGTAAAAGACCCGGTCTTGTTGAGCGTCGCGCCGATGACCTCATCACCGGGGCGTTTCTCGACGGGGAGCGATTCTCCGGTGATCATGGACTCATCTACGGCTGACGCGCCCTCTATGACAATCCCGTCCACGGGGATCTTCTCGCCGGGACGAACGAGAACAAGATCGCCGACCTGGACGTCTTCGACGGGGATATCGCGCTCTTCCCCGTCGCGGATGACGCGCGCGGTCTTGGCTTGTAAGCCCATGAGTCTCTTGATCGCTTCGGAGGTGCGCCCCCTGGCACGAGCTTCGAGCAATCGTCCCAACAGAATCAGCGTGATGATCGCGGCTGACGTGTCAAAGTACAAGTCCATGTGCCCGTGCGCGCTGAAGAGGGGCACCAGCGCACTGTATCCATACGCTGCTGTCGTGCCCACGGCGATCAGCGTGTTCATATCTGTTGTCTTATTGCGCGCCGCGGCCCAGGCGCCCTTATAAAATTGCCAGCCCGCCCAAAACTGCACCGGCGTCGCCAAGAGCAACTGCAACAGATAGTTGAGCTGATCGGGGATGGGCAGCTTCAGCCCCAGCATCCCCGGGTACATCAAGAGAAATATCAGCACCGTCAGCACAGCCGAGACGATGAGCTTGCGCTGCAGATGCGCTTCGTGCTCTTCGTGATGGTGCGCGTGCGCGCGCTCTTCGGGCACGTCGTAGCCGATTTTTCGCACAGCTGTTTTGAGTTTTTCGACGGTGACTTGGCCTGGAGCGACGCGCACGGTCGCTTTTTCGGTCGCAAGGTTGACGCTGGCGTCTACAACGC
>CAZODX010000126.1:0-4663 GCA_964578715.1 uncultured Thermotogae bacterium
CTTTCCCCAAATCGCGACCCTCTCTTCATAAGATCTCCATAATTATCTGTCATACTGAAGACGCCACCCAGCAGCCTGGGTGAGTACCGCAGAAAGGAGTGAGCTTCTATGAAAAAGCTCTATCTGAGCATCGGTGCGCTCGTTCTTGCTATTGCGCTCTTGGCGGGCGTGGCGTTCTATTACGCCTCGGCCCAAAACCCAACAACGACCGAACAGCCTCCATCTATCACGGGGAGCGTCAAAGCCCCTAGCCGTGCCTCCATCTTGGCGGGCTTGGCCAAGATCGACATTCTCAAAGCGATCGAAATCGCTAAGGGACAGCAGGCCGGGACAATCATCGGAGCGAACTTGGGCGAACGCAACGGGTACGTCGTGTATAACGTGGTCGTCTTGACCGCCGACGGCAGCTCCGTGCTCGTCGTCATTGACGCCGGTAACGGCAACGTGCTTAGTGTGACCAAGCTGCCTGTGGGCGGACGCTTTGGACGATTCGGGCACTTCGGCCCAGGAAAGCGAGGTGGCTTCTAAAACCTCCGAAAGAAAGCGCTATTCCCATCACTGGACCTTCTCCTTCCCCCACACCGGAGCGCTGGGGAGCCTGCTGGCCGGCCGGCTCCCAGACCTCCTCGTGAGCGAGTATAATACAACCGTGCACGCGTCTATTCTGGTCGTCGAGGACGAAGAGAAGCTCGCCCAGGCGATTGCGCTCTACCTGCGCAATGCGGGGTTCTCTGTAGAGATTGCGCTGGACGGCCAAGCGGCGCTCGAGGCGTTCGCGCGCCGACCGTTTGATCTGATCGTATTGGATCTCATGCTGCCCAAGGTTGACGGCTGGGAGGTCTGCCATCGCATTCGAAGAGAATCCGATGTGCCCATTATTATGCTGACGGCTCGCGTCGGCGAGCCCGCGCGCGTCCAGGGACTGGAGCTCGGCGCGGACGATTACTTAGAAAAGCCCTTCAGTTTACGAGAGCTGGTCGCGCGGATTCATGCGATCCTGCGCCGCGCGGGAAAGAGATCCCAGAGCGTCATCCGCGCCGGGGATCTACGGATTGACTTGGAACAACATGAGGTCTTCGTGGGCAATAGGAGAGTCGAGCTGACCGCCAGCGAGTTTGCGCTCTTGGCGTTCATGGCGCAGCATCCCAATCGTGTCTTCACCAGACTCCAACTGCTCGACGCCATGCGCGGCTCGACTTTCGAGACTTCAGAGCGCGCCGTGGACTCGCACATCAAGAATTTGCGAAAGAAGATCGAGCGCAACCCCCAAGAGCCAGAATATATCCAGACGGTCTACGGGGTCGGATATCGCTTTCGCGGTCAATCGCCATGAAAACCCTGTGGCAGCGCATCCCGTTTGCGTATCAACTGATCGGCGCGTTTGCTATCGCGACGATCTGCGCGATCCTCATTGTCTACGCGTTCGCCGACTGGTCGATTCAAGAGCGATTTCGCACCTATCGGGCGCGCGCCGCGACCCTGCAAGCCCGCCCGCTCCAACGCTTCTTGACGAGCTATTATTATCGTTTTGGGAGCTGGGAGGGCCTCAGCGAACTGCTCAACCCGCAATTGCAAGAGCTGCCCCCCTTAGAGCAACCGTTGATGATCGCCGACGCGACCGGGGTGGTCTTCATCAGCAGCGACCCCAAGCTTTTGGGGCGTAAGCTTTCAGAGCGTGATCTTGCTGCGGGCGTGCCCATTCGTGTGGGGGGCGAGCGCGTCGGCACGCTGATCATGGCTATTCCCGCGGGGACGTTCAGCCCGATAGAGCAAGAGTTCTCCCAATCGGTGCGCGATTCTATTTTGATAGCGGGCGTCGTCGCTCTGATCATCGCATTGGGCCTGGGGATACTCTTTGTGCGGCGCCTGGCGCGCCCGCTCGAAGAGCTGCGCCTTGCTGCCGAGCAGATCGCCCAAGGGAAATTGGAGCCGCGCGTGAGCATCACCAGCAGCGACGAGCTGGGACGCCTGGGCCAAACGTTCAATCAGATGGCCGAGAGCTTGCAACGCTCAGAACAGTTACGGCGTCAGCTCATCTTAGATATCGCGCACGAGCTGCGCAATCCCTTGATGATCCAGCAGAGTCATCTTGAGCTTTTATTAGATAACGTCGTTCCGCCGACCCCGCAGCAGCTCCAGACGATCTACGAGCAGAACTTACTGTTAGGGCGGTTGGTGCGCGATCTGCAGTTATTAGCTCTGGCTGACGCCGGAGAGCTGCAGATCCTTCGCATTCCCACGCCCTTCAGCGAGATCTTGCAACGGGTAGTCACTCACATACAGCCGGCGCTCGAGGCGAAACAGATCAAATTAGAAGCCGAGATTGCTCACGATCTGCCGACGCTGGCTGTCGATCCGCAGCGCATCGAGCAAGTCCTGCTCAATCTCTTAGACAACGCTTGTCGGTATACGCCATCGAGTGGAACGATCTGGCTTTCGGCTTTACGAGAAGACGGTGTTGTTCACGTGCGCGTGCGCGATGGTGGGCCGGGGATCGCGCCGGAAGACCTACCCCATATCTTTGAGCGATTCTATCGGGGGGACAAGTCACGGGCGCGTTCTAGCGGGGGCACGGGCTTGGGGCTCGCTATCGCGAAAGCGCTCATCGAAGCGCATGGGGGTAAGATCTGGGCCGAGAACGCCTCCGAAGGCGGCGCGTGCTTTCATTTTACGGTGCCCGTGACGGACAATCTATCGTAAAATCACAAGCTTCTGAATTCGGTCGCGAATGATTGATCCATCGGCTCCTCGATATGTGACGATGTAGAAGTAAACGCCGTTGGCAAGCGGTCTGCCATGACGGTCGAGCATCTCGAAGCGCAGGTGGCTGCCCTCCGAAGAGATCTCTGCGATCTTCTGACCGCGCAGATCGTAGAACGTGACAGCCACCCCGGCAATCCCTGCACCTGTAACTTTGAATTCAAGAGCGTTCCTCGTCTGGCGGATCTCCAGCCCTCTAAGGGCTGCCGCGAGATCACTTGAGCTGGCTGTGTTCGTGCCGGTGACCTGCAGAGGCACATCGACTGTTCTCTCGTCGGGATCATTGCTCAAGACGCGTAGGTTGCCCGTGATGACCCCAAGACGATTGGGCTTTGCCTGCACGCCGAAGACGAGGCTCTCACCGGGCATGAGAGTGCAGGGGAACCGACGACACGTCTCTGGGCGACTCAAGCTGAACACGGGCCCGCTCCAGAATCCTGAGGGATTGGTGCTGAGGTAGACATTTGTCAGCTGTAGCGGCGCCGATCCCGTGTTCGTAATGGTGACGTTCTGGATCGCCGAAGGCGTCCCTTGCCTTTGATTGCCGAAATTGATGCTCAGGGGGGTTACGTCAATATCCGGCACGGCCCGCCCGCAGTTTAGCATAATTTTCTTTTCTGGTTCATCAACATCGTTGATCCCGGCAATAGTGAGTGTGCCCGTTGTTGCATCGCGCGAGGTGCGCAGTTGGCAACGCACGGTCACGCGGCGCGTCGCTCCGGGATTGAGAGTGAACGCCCCGCCGCCGCTGACCAGTGAGAAGGGAGGAGCAGGGGTTGGCGTATTGATTGTGCCCTGTAACGACCGTTCGCCGTCGTTACGAATATCGAACGAGACGTCCATGACTTGCCCAGGAACAGTAGCTCCAAAGTCTAGCGTCAAGTGTGGCCCGGTGCCTAGCCCTGTGTCGCTGGGCAATAGCGTGATCTCCGGACCAATGCCGACGCAATCAAGAATAATCGACTTGTTCGGTTCATCTGCGTCATTGATGTTTCTGATCTCTACGGTAGCCCTGAAGGTTCCTCGGTTTGGGGGAGTGCAGCGCACTGTGACGGTATACGTGCGCCCGGCCGGGATGTCAAAAGTACCCTCCCCGCGCACGAGTGAAAACGGCGCACTTGTGGAGATAATTGTACCCTTCAGGTTATCCGTGCCCTCGTTCCGAATGATAAAATCCCGATCAGCAGAACTGCCGACGGCAACCTCGCCGAAATTAATGGCCTCGCTCGGTAAGATCGTTATCTCTGGGCCGATTCCATTGCACAAGAGCGTGATGGTTTTGGTCGGGGTGGCCGGATCGTTCGTATCTACGATCTCCAAGGCGCTGCGAAAAGTCCCTATGCTGGTGGGGGCGCAGCGTATGGTGAGAGCATAGGTTGCTCCGGGCTTCACTGTGAAAGGCCCCTCTCCTCCTACAAGGGTAAAGGGCGCCGCAAGAGTATTAATGGTGCCCGTCAAGGGTGCTGAGCCATCGTTGCGGATGCTCACACTTTTCTCTACAAACGTGCCCATGAGGACGTCGCCGAAATCTATGGGGCCGTCCATCGTCAACGTGATCTTGGCCGTGTTCGCTGCCGCCGTGATCTGAGTCATCCAGAGGATGCTGAGCACCCAGATGCTGCAAGCTAAGAGTCTCTTCATGATGCAAGCCCCCCTTTCGCCAAGGCTACCAGCGTCATCATAAATCCTAATCTACTGCACGCGCAAGAACGGAATTCATGCACCCCAGTGTTATGGATAACGTTCACATAGAGACATTCGACACCCTAGCCAAGGTCGCAAGACTCTGGTCACTTAGCTGCTCATGAGTGGGCTGACTAACAGTCCGGGATCGCAGGAAGATAGAGTTTGAGGCTCGTCGTCTCAATGTCCCACTGCGTGGGCTTGAGCACCAACAGCGACG
>CAZODX010000127.1:0-4534 GCA_964578715.1 uncultured Thermotogae bacterium
TGCCCCTCTGCGTCGCGCTGCTCTTCGTCGCCGAGGGCTATAAAATCATAGCTCTCAGTTGGCGGGAAATAGCGCTCTTTGCCGGGGCCTATCTCTTTTCGAGTCTTCTGCTCAGCCCTGACTTAGATCTGCGACACAATCGCAGCCGGCGCCGCTGGGGACTGCTCGGATTCATCTGGATTCCTTACACAAAAATATTCAAACACCGCGGGGTCAGCCATAGCCTGCTCTTTGGGACCTTGACCCGCCTGGGGTATCTGGGGCTGCTCGCAGCCTTGATCGCCTTCGGGCTGAGTTATCTCAACGTCTGGGCGATCCCCCTCGAAGCACTGCCCGCGTTTCCCATTGATCTGAAGCTCCTTGGCATCCTCATCGCCGGCTTGTGGGTCCCCAATGTCATCCATACGCTCACCGATCACATTCATAGTGCCTTGCTACGTAGACGCTAAGCTCCTCCTCTCGTTTGACAACCACACGCCCTTTATGGCAAAATACACTCAGCTCTACACGCATCAGAAGGAGGTACACTATGAGCCCGCGCGAAGAGTTGGAAGCCCAACTCAGAAATATCTTCGGGAAGGCCAAATACCCCGTCAAGAGCGTCTTCGATCTGCTGCCGGTCTTGCCCCAAGGGCCGATGACCAAGTTTACCGCCGGAAATAAATCCTGGACGGCGATGGAGCTGTCGCAGAAATTCGGCGGCCAAGCGAGATTTCCGTACAACGACGTAGACTCTCTCGTGAAAGACCTGCTCGACGGGTTAGCTGCCAAAGGCGAACTCTAAGTTTTTTATGAAGATCGAGGCCGGGCGCGAGCCGGTCATTGTCGCAGCCGTGCGCACGCCCATCGGCAAGCGCGACGGGTTTTTCAAAGATACTCGCGCCGACGAGCTTGGGGTCATCGCGATCCGAGGGCTGCTGGAGCGGACCCAGATCGCCCCTGCCGAGATCGAGGACGTCGTCTTCGGGTGTGTCACGGCGCGGGGCGAGCAAGGGTTCAACGTCGCACGAATTATCGCTCTAGAAGCGGGCTTGCCCATCGAGTCTGGTGGGGTGACCGTCAATCGTCTCTGCGGCTCCTCCCAACAAGCGATTCACTTTGCTGCTCAAGAGATCTTAGCAGGCGTCTGCGATTGCGCCATCGCCGGCGGGGTCGAGAGCATGACCCGCGAGCCCATGGGCTCAGATTTAGATAAGCCGCTCAACCCCAAACTCTTGGCGAAATACGAGATCGTCCCCCAAGGGGAATCAGCAGAACGCATCGCCGACCAATGGAAGATCTCCCGCGAGGAGCTCGACGAGTTCGCCTTGCAGAGCCATCTCAAGGCTGCACACGCTCAAGACGCCGGGTACTTCGAGAGCCAGATCATCCCCGTCACTATGAATAATATAACTTTCAAACACGACGAGGGCGTGCGCCGCTACGCTTCCCCCGAAGAAGGGCGCGCGAAGCTCGCCAAGCTCGCGCCGGCCTTCCGGCCCACCAACGGGAAGATCACGGCGGGGAACTCTTCCCAGATCAGCGACGGGGCCGCAGCGCTCTTGCTGATGACCCGCGAGAAGGCCAAAGCGCTGGGCTACAGACCGAGAGCGCGGTTTCGCGCCTGGGCCGTGGCCGGCGTTGACCCAACGATGATGCTGACCGGTCCCATCCCCGCGACAAGAAAAGCCCTCCAGAAAGCAGGGCTGGCGCTCTCGGATATTGATCTGTTCGAGTGTAACGAGGCGTTTGCCTCGGTGCCCATCGCGTGGGGCAGGGAGCTCGACGTCCCGTGGGAAAGGGTGAACGTCAACGGCGGGGCAATCGCGCATGGGCATCCCCTGGGGGCCACGGGCGCGATTCTCTTCACAAAGATTCTCTATGAATTAGAGCGACGCGATGCCCAGTTTGGCCTTGTCACCATGTGCATCGGCATGGGGCAGGGCATCGCGACCGTGCTGGAGCGCGTTTAGACTTTCACCGTGGGCTTGATCTCGTATTTGACGGTGCCCTTCACCGCGCGCGAGATGATGCATCGTTGTTCGGCGAGCCGCACCGCGCGGGCGATCGCCATATCGTGGGCTGTGGGGTCGCCCTCCAGCTCAAAGTGGGGTTTTAAGACGATCTCAGTGAAGTGAAAGCCGCCCTCCTCGTGAGGGGAGACGCGCCCTTCGGCCTCGCATTCGAGTCTCTTGACGGGCAGGCGCATCTTCTCCGCAACGTGAGCCAACGTAATGAGATAGCACGAGCACGCCGCGGAGAGAAAGAGCTCTTCGGGGTTTGTCGGCCCGCCGGTCCCGCCGAATTCTTCCGCAATGGCGAAGGGCGTCCGGATCGTGCGCTCTTCGTTGACGATCTCCCCCGTGCCGTTGATCCCGCCTTCCCAGCGGCCGTAGACGCGAAAGACATGCTTGGTGTGCATGGGCACCAACCCCTTCGTGATAGAGTAATATTTTAAGATACCAAAAAATCGCGGGCTTGCCAAACTCGCGCTCCTGTCCGCCTCCGATTATACTTAAGCCATGACCAGCGCCGCGTTTTTGCAGACGCTCAAAAGATATCTCTCGGGGTTTGAGGTGCGCCCCGCACAACAAGAGATGCTCGCGGCCTGTGAGCGGGTTATTCAGTCTGGGGGGATTCTGCTCGTCGAAGCCCCAACGGGGGTGGGCAAGACCTTTGCCTACGCGATCCCGGCTATCCTCTCCGGGAAGAGAACGATCATCTCGACAAACAAAAAGAACTTGCAAGAGCAGCTTGTGCAGAAGGACCTGCCCTTGCTGGCCCGCGTGAAGCATTTTCGGTTTGCTCTCGCGAAAGGGTTTTCCAACTATCTCTGTCTGTTGGCGCTGCACGGGTTTCACCCTAAGACCGCCCTAGAAGTCCAAGAGCGTGCGCGGTTGCTACGCTGGGCCGATGAGACCTCAGACGGCGACGTAGAATCGCTCGCGCCGCCCAGCCCCCTGTGGAACGAAGTCGGCGCTGATTCTTCGGGATGTCTGAGACAAGATTGCCCGCATTACGACCGATGCTTCTATTTTCGTGCGCGGGAGCGTTGGTTCGGCGCGGATTTGTTAGTTGTCAATCACGCGCTCTTGGCTGCCGATGCGACCCTCTCTCTTGAGACCGGTCACGGCCTTCTCCCCGACGCTGAGATTTTGATCATTGATGAGGCCCACGCGCTCGAAGACGCGTTCTCGCGCGCGTTCACACACGGGGTCAGCGGGCGCACCTTCGAGCATCTCGTTCGCGACATTCTCAATCTCGACCGGCGCTTGGCCGCGCAAGCGCACACGCAGCTCGCGCGGCTCCAGACCCTCGCCCCTGCGTTCTTTGAACAGCTCCGCGCGCGCTATCCGTCCGAGCGCCGCCGCATCTCTCCGAGTGAGTTTGCTCTCCGGGCCGAGGCCGAGCTCCTCCTCCAGACGCTCGCTCAGCTCCACGCTACAATAGAAAATTTTTTAGCGAAAGAGTCGCCGACGCTCTTGGCGCAGGGCGACCAGCGGGCGCAGCTGGTCAAAATCAGAAAGTGTGCCGCGTGGGTCGCCGAGGTCGGCGCCACGCTGCTCAGCTTCCTTGAGCCAGCTCAGACCGGTTCGCCCTTGGTGCGCTGGACGGAATCTTCAGAGCAGCGTGCGACGCTCTCCGTCGCGCCGCTCTACCCCAAGACAGAGCTGCAAGACGGCCTGCTTGCGCGCTTTGGGGCTGTGATTTTGACGTCGGCGACGCTCTCCGTCGGCGGGGATTTTCGCTATGTGCAGCACCAGCTGGGGATTGAGGGCGAGACGTTGGCGCTGGAGTCGTCGTTCGACTACGCCCGACAAGTCCGGCTTTACATTCACAGACTCCAGCCGCCGGAGCGGGGCAATCTCTCAGAGCACTACGTGGAAGAGCTCGCGCAGCGCATCGCTCGGATTAGTGAGAGCACTGGTGGTGGCGCCCTGGTGCTCTTCACCAACGCGCGGGTCTTGGACGAGACCGCGCGGCGGCTGCGCGAACGGATCACTCTGCCGATGCTCTGCCAAGGAGAAGAATCTCGCTCTCAGCTTTTGGCGAAATTCCGCGCCGCCGGCAATGCTGTCTTATTGGGGTTGGATTCGTTCTGGGAGGGCATAGACGTGCCGGGGCCGGCGCTGCGTGCGGTCATCATTACGAAGATCCCGTTTGAAGTTCCGGATGATCCTGTGCACGAGGCGCGGGTCGAGCGTCTTCGTGAGGAGGGCCGCGACCCGTTCAACGAATATATTCTCCCCAGGGCGGCGCTCAAGCTCAAGCAGGGGTTTGGGCGGCTCATCCGAACGGCTACGGACACCGGGGAAGTGCACATCTTAGACGGGCGGGTGCTGACGCGCTCCTACGGGAAGAGATTACTTACAGCGTTGCCCCAGGGGCTCGAGATCCGGGTCGTAGACTAGCTGGGTCGGATTTGTACGCATCCGTCTGCTGAAGGGGGCTTCTCAGCGTGCTTCCAGACCTCTCCCCAGCCCCTCCCCTGAAGAGGGATCAGAGCCAGTCACAACATAGGGCGCTGCAGCAACTCCTGAAGGTGTTGCCTGAC
>CAZODX010000128.1:0-4506 GCA_964578715.1 uncultured Thermotogae bacterium
CATCATGCGCGGCCAGATGCTCGACATCCTGGGGTCTCAGTATATTATGACCGCGCGGGCTAAGGGCTTGAGCGAGCGCGTCGTCATCTACAAGCACGCGCTGCGCAACGCCCTCAATGTCATGATCAGCATCTTCGGGCAGAGTCTACCCGGTTTGATCGGTGGCGCTTTAATTACCGCGATCGTGCTCAATTTCCCCACGGTCGAACGGCTCTTCTATGACGCTCTGCGGGCCTATGACGATTATCTCGTCCAGACACTCTTAATGTTCTTCGCGGTCTTATTGCTGTTGGGAAATCTCTTGGCAGACATTATGCTTGCGTGGGTTGACCCCCGGATTCGCTATGACTGAGAGACCCCTCAGCCAAGGGCAGCTCATCTGGCGGCGGTTCCGCCGGCACAAGTTGGGAGCTTTGGGCGGAGCTATTATATTCTTACTTGTGATGGTCACGCTCTTTGCGCACTTTCTCAGCCCCTACGACTACGCGACGCAGCGCCGACGCTTCGCGTTCGCCCCGCCCACGAAGATTCACTTCTTCGACAAGGACGGCAAACTACGTTGGCCCTTCGTCTACGGGATCGTGCGCGAGCGCGATCCCCGCGGACGCTGGGTCTATCGCGAAAACACTGATCAAGTCTACCCCATCAAGTTCTTCGTCACGGGCGATCCCTACAGACTCTTCTGGCTCATCCCGACTGATATCCATCTCTTTGGCACGGGGGAGAGAGACCCCAATTCGCCGGGACAGATCTTTCTCTTCGGCACCGACGACGTCGGGCGCGATCTGTTTTCGCGCACGCTCATTGGGGGCTGGGTCTCGCTCTCCATTGGGCCGTTAGCGTTAGCTATCAGCTTAACGCTAGCGATTGTCTTTGGCGGGATTTCCGGGTACTTTGGGGGTGGCTGGGACAACTTCATTCAGAGAGCCATCGAAGTCTTAAATTCTTTCCCGGGGTTGCCGTTGCTCTTGGCGCTCGCGGCGATCCTGCCCCCCGGGTTGCCGCCGGCGCTCTCGTTCTTGCTGATTATTATGATCTTGTCTATTTTAGGCTGGGGAGGCACGGCGCGGACGCTCCGCGGGCTCTTCTTGGTGCTGCGCGAGCAAGAATTTGCTTTAGCCGCCAAAGCGATAGGCGCGAGCAACGCCCGGATTATCTTTAAGCATCTCTTGCCCAACACACTGAGTTATTTGATTGTCAGCGCGACGCTGGGCATTCCGGGGCTGATCTTAGCCGAAGCTTCTTTGAGTTTTCTGGGGTTTGGGATTCGCGACCCCATGACGAGTTGGGGGCAATTGCTCAATCAGTTCACCGACAGCACGATCACGAATTTAACGTATCATCCGTGGCTGATGATCCCAGGGTTCTTTATTATCATTGCTGTGCTCGCGTTTAACTTTATGGGGGACGCGCTGCGCGACGCGACCGACCCGTTCTCGACTCAGGGACGCAGCGCCTGATCCCTCGAAAAAAAGAAAGCCTACTGAAGGAACAGATCCCTCAGCAGGCTTTCTTTTGTTTTCTTTACTTGATGCTCTCTTTGATGCGAGTTCCGAACGCCTCAACTAAGGCTGCTGTCAGCGGCTCCTTCACCGGGAATCCATCTGTTCTCGCGTAGGAAGTAGAGTAAGAGATCACGAGCTTTTGGATCTCCTGTTCTGGAAATCCTGGTGGCCCAATGATCGATTGCGCGAGGGCTATACCTGCAGCCTGAGAGCGCCCAGGGCCGCCTGTGCCCGTCTGGTTGATCAGCTCTGAGATAGGCTTGCTTGTCAGTACCTGTGCCAGCGCTTTTGTACAGGCATCCTTCAGCTCAGGAGTGGCTCCGGTGTCGGCGCATTTTTCTAGCTCAGCTTCGGGGCGCTTGGCGAAGATAGGAACAGCTTCAAGCCCTGTGCCAGCTCGCAGAGGGGCTTTGCTGCCGTCTAGGGTGTATTTCTCGACCGAGGCCTTGTCTCCCTGAGCCAGCGGCTCCATAACGGTGCGGAACTGGTCCAACCCTCGCGGGAAGAAGTACGCGAATGCTCCAGCACGCCTGCGCGCCTCAGTCTTGCCTTTGGTGGCCTCGCCCCAAGCAACCGCACGGCTCTTCGACTTAGCCCACGCCTGCCCAACGGCTAGCCATGCTGCCTGGCGCACTTCAGGGAGGGGATCGTCCAAGAGCTTCTCGTCGGCATCGCCGGTCTCCAACAAAAGGGCTGCCAAGCCCCGCGGCGACATGTAAGCTCCAATGGCCTTGCCGTCGTTAAAGACCATCCAGACGTCACCGGCGGCTTCGGCACGTAGCTCTGCACTCTTTGTCTCACGGATGAGCTTCAGCAGCGAGGCTTTCGTATAGGGCTCGATGCACTTGAGCTCCACACCAGGGGGGACGATTCGGCCAGCGACATAGGCACGAGCAGCCGCCAAGCGAATGCCTGGTGTTGCCCCAGTCTCGGCGCGCTTGAGTAAGTCCTCACATGAAACCTCAGCTAAACTCCCGAAGAATCGGAAGAAGCCCGATTGGAACTCCGTAGCCATAGCGAGGCGCAGCGCCGTGTACTTGCCACACTCAGAGGCAAAGCCGCCGATAACTAAGTCCTTCCCCAGCAGGCACTCATCGGAGAGGCGAATAGCCTCTGCCAAGCCGCGTCCACTTAGATCAGCCTTCAATACGTAAACGACGTAAAAGCGAGCCAACAGGTACGCTAGCTCCATCTTGCCATCGTTTTCAGCCTTGATCAGTCTCGCGTAGATCGCGCGCGCCTTAGCAGCGTCAATGCCACGCGGGGGGATCCAATCGTTCAATGTCTTCCCGACCGCGATGTCGCTCCCAGCAGCGCGTGCGAAGCTTGTCTTCCCAGAGACGATCAGCCCTGTTTCGTCTCCTGGGGTTCCAGGGATTTTGCCGTACTGGATAATCCCATCTGGGTACCCAACCGGCGGGCTGAGAATACCGGAGAAAGGTGGGGCCGCCACAGCAAGGGCCGCTCCGGCAACGAGCTGGATATCTTCATTGGCTCCGCTAGCGACTTCGGAGACGTCGACTTTAGCGGCACCGAGAACCTTGAGCAAAGCGTCTCCGTTGAATGGCGGCTCGAGAAGGCCGACACCAGCATACTCCAACAGCCGCGCTGTCGCCGCTGCACAGTTTTCGACGCTGCCCTTATTGCAGGCATCGAGAAAATCTTCGGCTTCCTGAGGGGATTTGAGCAGCGCGTCACGGGCATCTTGCAGGATCTTGATCTGAAGCTTGTCAGCGATATTGCTCAGGGCCGACTTAGCGAGCGCTGCTGCTGGGGGGATAGCATTTGTAGCATCTTTGACGATATCGAGCGCCTCGGCGGCAGGCTTCCCGTCAATCTTCTTCAAGACGAGGGCGACATAGCAAGCTGCTGGGTATTCTTTGATCGCGTCATCTTTCTGGCTGCACGCGACGACTTCATCCAATGTGCGCTCGGGGCTTGCCGAGACAAACGCGGGCAAGCCGGCAACTACTATTGCCATGACAGCAAGAACCTTGGGCAGACGCATCTGAACCTCCTTTGGTATAGAGTTTTTGACAAACGACTCAGCCAGCCCCTGCCTGAAGCGACGCAGACAACCGTACCTAGGCATCACCTCCTTAAAGGACGATAACTTTGAGGGATATTATAGACGTTTAGAGGCTTTTTTGTCAAGGGCGCCCCTTCATCATAATCTCGAGTTGCTTTTTCGCTAACAGAATAAACTGTTCGGCCGTCAGTTTAGAGCGAAAAACTCCAACTCGTGCCCCTTTGCGAAAGGCTAGCCCTCGTACACCCTCGGGATCGTCGCACTGATCTGAACCCGTGTATTTGAAGAACTGTACTTGATCGACGATATCCCTGAGGGCTTCCAAGACCGGCTTGACGCATTCTTCAGGGAGTTCCGCAGGCGGATCGGGTTCGATGGCAGAGACTAGCCCACGGTCGAAGAGGGCCTTGGCTTCCGATTCACTAAGATACTGGAGTAGAACGATGACTAATTGAATGATGTCATCGCGGGTGCGCCCGCGCTTGAGATAGAGGCCAAAGGCGCTAACGGCGTTGCCTAGATCAGCTTCTTTGGTGATGCTCAAGCGACCCGTCTGATCCAGAACCCATCGTCCGCCGAGAAGTTCGCTGACCTCGTCTTCCGTTAACAAGAGCTTTTTCAGGGTTTCATGGATCGCTTGATCACTTTGTTGAGCGAAGCTACCTCCAAGCAACCCTGTTAACAATACCAGGGCAGCTGCTATGAGTACCAATCTCCTGCGGCACATAAGCGATCACCTCACTGAGGATACTAGCCTACTTTATATTATATTCATTAAAAGGTCAAGGGGTGTCATTTTCGCTGTGCGTTCAGCGCGATCTTTCAGTAACGCTCAACGCGCTCCACAACGCCGTATAGTCTCCGCGGGGATTCCAAAAGAGATAGCTCTCGACCCCCAGCTCGCGCGCCGCACGCACCTGCTCGCGAATGTAGCGCGCATAGCTCATGCTATCGGGGATGCGCATCTCAAAC
>CAZODX010000129.1:0-3538 GCA_964578715.1 uncultured Thermotogae bacterium
CTAGGAGCTGGGGCACGGGAGCAGGGCCGTTGGCCTGCGCGACAAACTTCAACTTCTCCGGGAAGGCGCCGATGGTCACTTCGGCGGGTTTTTCCTCTTTAAGCGGCTCGCCGAGCGCGATCCGCCCTGCCCCGTAGGTGTTATCTGGGCCGTCATCGCCGCGATCTATCGCGCGCGACGCGAGAAAGTCCGCGATCTCCTTGGGACCCCAATTCGGCCTGACGCTCTTCACGAGGGCGGCTGCACCTGCCACGTGGGGGCTGGAAGCTGAGGTGCCAAAGAACGGGCGGAAGGTCGTATTGCGCACGCCGTCAGGAGCCGCGAAATCGGGCTTGATGCGCCCGTCTTTCGTGGGCCCGCGGGAGCTGTACCGCCGCGCAGAATCATTACGAAAATCTACAGCCCCAACGCTGAACGCACTGGGAGAGATCGCGGGCTCGAAGATCCCAACGCTGCCTTCCCAGACTACATACTCTGGTTCAATCTCTACAACAGTGACGTCAAGTTGGGCTGTGGGCCTGGTCGCTGTGCGCTGGCGAATCTTCAAGTGATATCGCCCCGACTCCCGCGGAGTGAAGACGAGCACGCGTGAGGGCCACCCCGCGCGCAGTTGGCTGCCGCTGGCACGGCGACGGTCTGCATCATCGAAGAGCAGCAGCTCATAATTCTCCGTAGCTTTCCCACACTTGTCCTCCCAACCGAGTATAGCGATTACTTCCCCGACTTCGTCGGTGTCCACATCGATGGTGAGGCCCTCATCGTCGCCTAAGAAATTATGAAATCCGTTCTTGTCGGGGTCGTCGAAGATCCCCTGCCAGTGCTCTGTGGCACTGTTGCCTATAGAGGTAGCCCAAAATATCCCAGCATCACGCGCTCTCTTCACAATGGGCTCAATAAGACCGGTACCTTCCCACGGGCAGCCTGTGAAAAAACCCAGCGATGTATTAATAATCTGCACGCCCTCAGAGATTAAGAAACTCACAGCGTTTCCGAATTCAACGTCAGTATCGAAATTCACCAAATAGAACATTGCTTCCGGAGCAAGATCGTAGACGATCTCGGCGACGGCAGTGCCGTGGCGCTCGTCGGCTTCGATGTCTTCGTCACGGGTGAACGAGCGCACGATCACGCGATCTTCGGGAGGCAGCTCGCTCCCCAGGAGTCTTTGGTAGCCCTTGAATCCCCCGTCCACGATGGCGACCTTCACCCCTTGGCCCTTGATGCCGGCCTCGTGCCAGAGATTGGCCCCGATCACGCGCACGCCTTCACTGATAGTATTCCCTTGCTCCCAGATGGGCACGAACGGCGTGCGCACCCAGGAGACAGAACCCATCCCGGCGAGCGCATTCACAGATTTTATGGGCACAAACGCTTGAACGAGATTATCATAGACAGCTTCGACAAGCCCGCCGAGCGCTTCCACGCGCGCCTGAATGCCTCGCACTTCAGATACTGTCGTCGCCTCAAGCACAATGCGCACTCTTCCGGCTTTCAGCTCTTCGGGCTTATTTGCAGGCAGCGTTGGAAGCTCTAATCCCGATTCGAACGCCGTCAGGCTCTCGGCTAAGAGCTCTTGGATCTTTTGCACGTTTTGGGCTTGCGGGCTTGTGGGCACAAGGACCGCGAGGACGACGAGACACACCCCAAGGACAAGTAGCTTTCTCATGCTCTTTCAACCCCTTTGCGATAAAAATCGTCGCTATTATACCAGACCGATGGGGCACCTTGACAGTAATGGGGCTTACTCTTTAATCGGGCTTGGGACGCACGGGCAGACGAATAAACTCAATGTGCGGGTGCTTCGCGAGCTTGAGCAACGCTTTGATGGGAACGAGCGCTTGCAGTTGATTCTCGTAATCTGTCTCTACTTTGCCGTCGAGGGCTTCGACGGCCCAGCGCAGCTCTTCTAAGAATTCAGAACTGGTCGCTTCGATGACTACGACGATCTTGCCGTCCTTGAAATCTTGCTCGAAGCCGTGCTCCTTCGCGAACGCCGCAGGATCGGCAGCAGAGATCAGCAAGACCAAGCGCTCTTGGAGCTTCGGATAGTCATCGGGGTTCAGAGCTACCGTGGGCGATGAGGGGAGTGAAGGCTGACTAGGGCGCGTCGAAATATACCAGAACGCCCCGGCGATCAACACGAGCACGCCCAACGTTACGAAAAATCCCAGCGTCTTTTGCATGATCTCAGGTCCTCCGTACGATGAGTTTGCCGTTCTCGATGCGCTCGACGCGCACAGACTCCCCGGGCTTGATCGGCCCGTCTATCGCCGTGGCGAGCCAATATTCGCCTTGGACGAAGACCATCCCCGTGGGGTTGAGTTCGTCGCGAGCGGTGCCCACCGCGCCGATCATCCCCTCTTTGCCCGTCGCTACCGGCTTGCGCTGGATGAGCAAGCCCTTCGTCACCATGAAGACAAACAGCGCCGTGATCGTCCCTACGGTCACAAAGATATTGATGGGCGAGATGCTCAGCGCTGGGGCCTCAAAGCTCTTGATGTCAAAGAGCATAAACGATCCGATCAACAGCGAGATTACCCCGCCGACGGTGAGTGCCAAGTGCGTCGGCGTGAACAGATCAATGACCATCAGGGCCGCGCCCAAGAGTATAAACGCCAGCCCCGCGACGTTGAACGGCAGGACTTGCAGACCCAGCAGAGCTAACAGCAGACAGATCGCCCCGCCGATCCCCACGCCAAACCCCGGCGTGAAGAACTCCGCGATCAGGGCGTAGATCCCGATCGTCAATAACAGATAGACGACATTGGGGTCGGCAAGATAGTTCATCACTTGCTCTTTGAGGGTGCGCTCATAAATTTTTAGGGGCACGCCCGCCGTGCGGAGTTGCGCTCTCTGGCCATCGCGCTGCAGCTCGTAGCCGTCGAGACGCTGCAGAAGCTCTTCACGGCTATTGGCAATGAGATTGATGATATTGTTCTCTAACGCTTCGTGGGCCGTGAGCGACTTGCCCTCAAGCACGAATTTTTCCGCCCACTCCTTGGAGCGCCCGCGCTTCTCGGCGATCTTTCTCGCTTCAGAAGCAACGAATTCTAAGATCTTCTTGCGGGCGGGGTCATCTTTGTCAGGCTGCTCGCCCTCGCTAGGCGCCAAAGAGACGGGGGTCGAGGAACCAATGTTTGTCCCTTCGGCCATGGCAGCAATATCTGCGGCCATGGTGATAAACGCCCCGGCAGAGGCCGCACGCGCTCCCCCTGGCCCCACCCAGATCACTATTGGGATGGGGGAGTTCAAGATCGCGCTGACCATATCTTTGGTAGACTCCAGCAGCCCGCCGGGGGTGTCAAGACGAATCACTAAAAACGAAGCGCCGTCGCGGTGCGCTTCGGAGATGACGCGCAGCAAAAAGTCTTTGGTGATGGGGTTGATGGAGCTATCAAGCTCTGCGTAGGCGATCAATGGGGTGGGGGCTTGGGGCTGGCCCAGCGCGAGGGCAGCTCCCAAGCACAGCGAGACAAGACCGATTATTCCCCGTTGCCGAAGCATACCAGATTTAGGCTTTGTCTGGACTGTTCGCCTT
>CAZODX010000129.1:3548-4492 GCA_964578715.1 uncultured Thermotogae bacterium
GATGTACCTCAAGCGGAGCTTGTGGAGGTGGCGGGAGTCGAACCCGCGTCCGGAGATGCTTTCGTTTGGCTTCTACAGGCTTAGTCCGGTGTTTTGGTTTAAGATCAGCCACTCCCACCGAACAGGATTGGCTGATCCGAGCCCCATTTGGAGATTCCCGCATGCCCCGGAGCCGAGCATGCGGTCAGCCCGTCTAGTCCGTCCCTTGCGCGAGCCGACAGGCAAAGCTCATCGCAAGAGATGCCTCCCCTTAGTTCAGGGAAGCAGTGGCGTAAGCAAAGGTGTTGGCACTTATTGGCCATCGGCCGTTTTGAGGAGGTGGCCGCAACTCCGCCTGCAACCGCCCTGCCGCATCCCCGTCGAATCCAGTGCACCCCCAACTGTCAAAGACCATGCGCTCTAGCGCACTGTAATTATAACAGAGAGCTGTAGGGTTTCAAATATCATGGGCGTTGAAGTATCGCTTGTGGAAAAGCTTCGAGGACCGGCACCCCTAGCCAATCTGATGGGATCACCAAGCCCAGCGCAGCAAGCACCGTCGCGGCCGTGTCATAAATACGTACCGGCTGAGTCAGCTCGCGCCCGATCTCAATATCAGGAGTCCACAAGATCCACGGGATCGTCATATCTCTGGGGTCGTCGGTGCCGTGGATGCGCCCGTGCCCTCCGTGATCGGCCGTCACGATAATCACAGAATTATCCAGAATATTGAGGTCTTCGAGATTTTTGAGAAGCAGCCCCAGGGCTTCGTCCACGCGCGCGACGGCTTGTAAGTATCTCACGGTCATCCAGCCGTACCGATGGCCCGCATCGTCTACGTCTGATAGATGCAGAAAGACCAATCTCGGCCGGTGCTCCGAGATATACTCTATTGCTTCTTCAATGAGATGGCGGGCATCGGAGTTGCGCACAAAGAGCGGCGTCTCTGGGCTGAAGAGATGCTC
>CAZODX010000130.1:0-3080 GCA_964578715.1 uncultured Thermotogae bacterium
AAGCACGCTGGGAAGCCCCCTTCTGTAGGGGCAGACCCTTGTGTCTGCCCAGGGCGAACACGGGGATTCGCCCCTACCCCTCTCCCTCAGACGGATGCTTCAGCATCCGGCCCAGCTTTCCGGGATAAGGGCACAGGTCGGCAATGACGCACTGATCGCATAAGGGCTTTCTCGCTTTGCATGTCTGCCGCCCGTGCCAGATCAAATGCAGGTGCAGCTGATATTTCAGTCTGTCGGGGACGAGCGCGTTCATCACGTCGTGCGGGTCTTCGCGCTGCTTCACTAACCCCAAGCGTTGGGTAATTCTGTGAATGTGCGTATCAACGGGGAAGTACGGCTTATTGAGGCTGAACGTGAGCACGACTCCCGCAGTCTTCTTCCCCACGCCGTCGAACTTTAACAGCTCTCTCACGGCGTGCTCGGTGCTCAAGTCTTTGAGATAGCTTAGATCATAGTCTCCGCGCTCTTCTTTGATGCGCCGCAAGATCTCTTGGATGCGCTTGGCTTTTTGTTGGTGCAACCCGCCAACTTTGATCGCCTCGGCGACTTTTTCCGTAGGAGCGCGCACGATGCTCTCGTAGGTCGGGAATCTTTTCTTCAGAGACTCATACGCACGGTCGCGGTTCTGGTCGTTGGTGTTTTGCGAGAGAATCGTGAGAATCAAGACGTCGAGCGGATCGCCGTGGCTCTCCCAGTGCAGCTTCCCAAATTTTCTCTCAAGACGCTTGGCGATCTGGAGGATCTTCTCGCGCGCGGTCATAGCTGAAGCGTCAGCGCGGGAATTCTCGCGTTACTTCTTCTCGACTTGGGCTTCCGCAGGACGGGAGTCTTTTAGGGTAGACTGAGCTTGCTCGATGAGGCGCTCCGCGTGCAGTAAGCTGATCTTGAGCGCGCGGGCGACATCGTAGACGGAGAGCTCTCCCGTGTGATAGCGTTCTAAGACGCGCTTCACGTTTCTCATACTCCCTCCGCCGTCCGCTAGTAGCGATAGACGATGCGCCCTTGGTTCACGTCGTAGGGCGAGAATTCGACCGAGACGCGGTCGCCCACGAGAATACGAATGCGATAGCGCCGCATACGACCGGAACAATAAGCTGTGATCTCGTGGCCGTCGCCTAAGTCTATCTTATAGAGCTCATGGTTGGGGGCGGCCGTGACGATGCCGTCGCGTCGGACGAGATTATCTTCGCGAGCTATAGTATTTCCTCCTTGTGCTGACAAGCTATTTTATTCGAAACAAGAGAGATTGTCAATCTCAATCGAGTACAGATTTGTCACTCAGTGTACGAATAGCTAGTGATGCAAAATCTGCGATAAGAAGAGCTTAGTACGCTCATGCGCGGGGTTCTTGAAGAACTCGGCGGGGGTGTTCTCCTCAACGATCTGCCCCTGATCGAAAAAGATAATACGGTCGGCAACCTCCCTGGCAAACCCCATCTCGTGGGTGATCACGAGCATCGTCATGCCGGAGCGCGCCAGCTCGCGCATCACGTCCAAGACTTCTTTGATCATCTCCGGGTCGAGGGCACTGGTCGGCTCGTCAAAGAGCATAATCTTCGGCTGCATCGCCAGCGCCCGCGCAATCGCGACCCTCTGTTGCTGCCCCCCAGAGAGCTGCGCCGGATATTTATGGGCTTGTTCAGCGATCCCCACCCGCGCCAACAGCTGCATCGCCAGCTCTTCGGCCTCAGAGCGTTTCATCTTGCGCACCCAGATCGGCGCCAACGTCACGTTCTGCAAGACCGTCAGATGGGGGAAGAGATTGAACGACTGGAAGACCATGCCGATCTCGCGCCGGATCGCTTCGATGTTTCTGATATCGTGCGTCAGCTCGATCCCGTCAATGATGATCTGCCCGCGCTGATGCTCTTCTAAGCGATTGAGCGTGCGAATGAACGTAGACTTCCCAGACCCCGACGGCCCGCAGATCACCACGACCTCGCCCTTGCGCACGGTCATGGTCACACCGCGCAGCACGTGAAAATCCCCGAACCACTTGTGCACATCGCGACAGATAATGATCTCTTCTGACATTAGCGCTCTCCAACTCCTAAGAGCTTTTCGAGCCTCCGGCTCAAAAGTGACATACTATACGTGAAGACCCAATAGACAAACGCGACAAAGAGCAAGACCTCCCGGTCGGAGCCGAGCCACTGGGGGTTCGCTAAAATGCTCCGTCCCATATTGAAGAGATCGAGCAACGCGGCGACGAAGACCAACGAAGTGTCCTTGAAGAGACTGATAAATTGTCCGACGTTGGCAGGGATGACCGCGCGCAGCGCCTGCGGCAGCACAATGAAGAACGTCGTGAGCCAATGGCTGAGCCCCAGGGCTTTGGCGGCCTCCACCTGACCACGCGAGATAGCTTGCAGACCCCCACGCACGTTCTCTGCAATATACGCGGCCGTGAAGAGCGTGAACGCAACACTAGCCCGCAGGGCTTGGTCTACTCTGAGATTGCCCGGCAAAAAGAGCGGGAGCATCAGGCTCGCCATGAAGATCAGCGTGATGAGGGGCACGCCGCGCACGACTTCAATATAGAGAATACTCAGCCAGCGCACGACGGGCAAGCTGCTCTGGCGTCCCAGCGCCAGCAGCACCCCCAACGGGAACGACGCGACAATGCCCACACACGCCAAGAGAAACGTGAGCATCAGGCCGCCCCACTGCGTGGTCTCGACTCTTGGCAAAACCCCTCCCCCGCCGATCAGCCACACGACGAGCACAGGAAAAGCAAGCCAGCTCCCTAGCAGAATCCAGCGAACCTGGGGGATGCGCCGGCGGACGATCACCGCAAGCCCCATAGGCACAAAGAGCGCAAGAACAATCCCAAAGATCCACAGGCGCTCTGTCCAATCGAACGGCAACACGAGCAAGAGTATGACCGCAGATCCGAGAGCAATGGCGGCGTCACGCGCCAGCCCGCGCCATACCCCAGCACTAGCCCCCACCAAGAACACACCCAAATAGACGCAGACCCAGATGCGCCACAGCTCCCCCGGCGGATAGGTCCCCGTCAGAAAGAGCTTTAAATTTTCGGGGATAACCGTCCAGCAAGCCCCCCAGGGACGCCCTTCGGC
>CAZODX010000130.1:3090-4483 GCA_964578715.1 uncultured Thermotogae bacterium
CCCTTCGGCTTGGGCGAGCTGCCGCGCCTGGTGACACGCCGCCGCCCCGCCAGACCAGACGGCATCCCTCACGGCCCACTGCCAGAGCCCGCTCAGCACCATCCCTAAAACCCAGAGCGAGAGCACCGTCAGCAGCGTGTTGTACCACGTGCTGAAGAGATTCTCTCGGAGCCATCGAAAGATAAGACGCATCATCTCAGCGTTCTATCAGCTTCACGCGGCGGTTGTACCAGTTCATGAACGCCGACGTCAGCAAGCTCATCGTCAAGTAACTGATCATGATCAAGAAGACCATCTCGAGGGCGCGCCCGCTTTGATTGATGATCGTGTTGGCGACGTTGAAGAGATCGGGATAGCCGATGGCCACAGCTAAGCTCGAATTCTTCGCGAGATTGAGATACTGGCTCGTGAGCGGTGGGACGATGACGCGCAACGCTTGAGGAATGACGACCAGCCGTAACACATAGATGGGGCGCAAGCCCAGGGCACGAGCGGCTTCAGTCTGGCCCTTGGGAACAGCCAAGATCCCGCCGCGCACGATCTCCGCGATGAATGCCCCCGTATAGACGACCAGCCCGGCAAGCAGCGCGGCGAACTCCGGGCTGATCTGCCAGCCCCCCTCGAAGTTGAACGTCCCCAAGGTCGGCATCTCCCACGCGACCGGAGCGCGCGGGAGCAGAACCCAGCCCCCAAGGGCGATGAGCGCGAACGCCCCAGCAGCCCACAGCGCGGGAAAGCCCGGCCGCTGCGCCCGCGCCAGATAGAGACGCCGCCCTATGTATACGAGCAGAGCCACGAGCAGGCCCGCTCCAAGCACATAGCCCCAGAGCGCGAACGATTCGGTGGGATACGGGCGCGGCAGGGCCAAGCCGCGCTGGCTGAGATAGATCGGCCCTGGCAGCTTTATGCTCTCGTCTACGCGAGGGAGCTTGAGAAAGATCGCAGTATACCAGAAGAAGAGCTGGACGACCAACGGCGTGTTGCGGATCGTCTCCACATAGACCGTGGCGATCTGGCGCACCAGCCAATTACCGGACAACCGCGCGATGCCCGCCACCAGCCCCAGCAGCGTCGCCAACACAATCCCGATCCCGATCACCCGCAGGGTGTTGACAACGCCCACCCAGAACGCGTACCCGTAGCTGTCGGTCGGCTCAAACGGCAGCCCCTCGGAGATGCCAAAGCCCGCCGTAGACCATAAAAAGTCGAACCCGAAGCGAATCCCCGTGCGCTCCAGATTGATCTGCAAGTTCGTGTAGAACCAATTCGCTACGAGCGCGATGGCGAAGACGAAGAGCAGTTGTGCCCCGACGCGCAGGACGCGGACGTCTCGCCAGAACGGGATGCGCGCTGGAAAGGTGCTCATAGATTCCCCTCACCCCCATCCCCTCTC
>CAZODX010000131.1:0-784 GCA_964578715.1 uncultured Thermotogae bacterium
TGTACGGTCTTTCATATTCAAAACGAGAGGCTCTTTCGCGCCCCCGTCTCACGGACTTTCCATGGGCGAGATATCTTCGCCCCGGTGGCCGCCCATCTGGCCAATGGGCTTTCCCTGAAGGAGCTTGGGCCTCAGATCACCGACTATAAAAAGCTTTCATTTGGGGAGGGGGTTCGCCACGGCCGCGTCCTCGAAGGAGAGATTATCTATATTGACACGTTTGGGAATCTCATCACGAATATCCCCGGAGAGCTGCTTCTTGATCTTGTGCCCGGTAGTTCTTTGGTCGTCGAGGTCTCGCGGAAGGCCGCTGCGGCGCGCTACGCCCGCACATACGGGGAGGTCGAACAGGGCGAGCTCATCGTCACCGTAGGCAGCCACGGCCAGGTCGAGATCGCGACAAACTTGGGGAACGCTGCGGGACGCCTGCGCGCCCATATGGGCGAGACCGTGCTCATCAAACTATGACTATAGACATAGAGAGGATCTTCCGAGCGCATCCCTTCGCCCGGACGATCTTAGAGAGATTACACAATGCGGGCTTTGAGGCCGTAATAGTGGGGGGTGTCGTGCGCGATGCCGTGCGCGCCCAACTCGAGCCCGATTATGAATTTGTCCCAGAAGAAGTCGACATCGCTACGAACGCCCATCCCGACCAGATCAAAGGGCTCTTTGGCGATTGGAAGATCTTTGAAGTCGGCGAGGCGTTTGGCGTCGTGATTCTCGTTGCGCCCGATGGACGTTCTTATGAGGTCGCGACGTTTCGCACCGAGAGCGACTACGA
>CAZODX010000131.1:794-4427 GCA_964578715.1 uncultured Thermotogae bacterium
TCGGCGGGATCGCCGATCTCCAAGCGAAGATCATCAGAACTATCGGCGATCCCACTCAGCGCTTCTCTGAGGACTATCTGAGAATCTTGCGGGCGGTTCGGCTTGCTTGTGTGCTCGATGGCACTATCTCTCCGGAGACCAGCGCCGCGATGCGCGCCACACGCCAGGGGTTGCGAAAGATCTCGGCCGAACGCATTCGTGATGAGCTGCTGCGCATCTTGCGGACGCCCCGTGCCGCTCGAGGCATAGCACTCCTCGACGAGCACGGGATCTTAGAGCTCATCTTGCCGGAGCTGGTGCGCTGTCGAGGGGTGCCCCAGCCGGAGAAGTACCATCCTGAGGGGGACGTCTATACTCATACGCTCTTGGCGCTGCAGTGCGCTGACGGTATCGTGCGCGATCCCCTTGTGAAGTTTGCCGTGCTCATCCATGACGTGGGCAAGCCCATCGCCTTGGAGAGAAATAATTATGAGCACGCAGGAGGCCATGAGATGATCGGCGAGCAGATGGCCGAAAAGATCTGCCGGCGCTTTCGGTTCAGCACCGACGAGATCAGACTGATTAAATTTTTAGTGCGGGAGCACCTACGCATCGGGAGGTTTGCCGAGATGAGCCCGGGCAAGCGTGCCACGCTCCTGAAGACCCACGAGACCCCTGAAATTCCGTTTGAGCGTCCTGCGGAGCGCTTCCCGTATTTTGCGAAGCTCCTTGCGTTGATGGTCTGTGATTGTGAGGCGAGCGCGCATAAATCTTCGGGGTGGCTGCCGGTCGTGCGGGCTGTACCCCCGTTATTGCTGCGTGTGAAGGAACTGACGGAACGCGAGCGTGCCCGCAAGTTCCTCGATGGCTATGACTTGATACAGATGGGGGTGGCTCCCGGCCCGCAAATCAAAGCGATCTTAGAGAGCGTCTACGAGCAGATCTTCTCCGGGAAGGTGACAAGCCGTGAGGAGGCCCTCGCCCTAGCCCAACAGCTCTTGCAAGGGGTTGGAGATCCCAAGGGGAAGAACACACAGGCTTGACTTGGAAGCCTTCTGCCCACTTGGTATAATTATCATGCCAGAAGAAGGGGGACCGGGTCAGTCCTTCTCAGCGACAAAGTCCCCCATTCCTCTCACCACCCTAAGGAGGACTACCCGGTCCCCGCTTCTGGTTGCGCCTGACGACCATTGCCAAAGAGCGTATTCAACAGGTGGACCAATCCCATACCGATTGCCGTGCCCAGGGCGATTCCCTCCATGCTCATCTCGAATTTGGGTTGGGTGTAGCCGCAGTTGGGGCAGAGCAGATATGTCTTTCCACCACTTTCTTCGATCTTAAGAGTGTTTAAATCGTTTTTACAGATAGGGCACTTGGTGGGGTTGAGGACGGACTCGGGGAGGCGCGCTACCCCTTTGCGCATGAGGGCGAGCTCGGCCTCCTTCGCGTTGATATATACCCATGCCGGCACCTTGATCGTCTTGTAGGCCTCTGGGTCCTTTACCATCATAGTTCCGTCACCAAGGTTACCTTTGTCTGCTATGTAGAATTATAGTCATTGTGTTATTATTGGCACAAGCTACCAAGCGGCATTATACCACTTTTCTACCAAGTTGTCAAGTCCCCACCCACTTTGGCTAAAAAGAAGAATCTATAATGCTTTTCAGCGAATAGCCGCCCGGACCCTCTCCCGCAGCCCCCTGTAGAAGCTCACCAACGAGAGCGCTTCCTCGATCTCTATCCACGCAACAGACTCTATCTCATCGGGGGCCGGGCAGAAATGCTCATGCTCAAGCTCCACTTCGTAAAAGAACGTGTGCCAGTGATAGTTCGTCGTCCGCCCCAGGTGCGATTCCGTCCCGAGGAACTTGACGATCCGACACGGAACCCCCGTCTCTTCGGTGGTCTCGCGCAGGACCGCCTCCTCTGGACTCTCCCCGTATCCAACAAAGCCCCCCGGCAGAGCCCACTGCCCGGCGTTATACCCTCGCTTGGGCTTGACCATCAGCAATCGGTTCTCTTTGACGATAATCGCCTTCGCCGTCAGGCGCGGTAAAGTAGCAGTCACCGCCAATCTCACCAGGGGCAGGGCTTCATCCAGGCCGGGGATCTGCTCCTTGTGCCACCAATCTTCTGGATGAAAAGAGAGATGGGGCTTGCAGAAATGGACCCTCTCCCCCTGCAGATGCATCGTATGGATGATCTCAAACGCACAGGGGATCTCCGAGCGCGCCACAGGGAAGCGCAGCCGTCCGCCCTCCGCGATCAAAAAGACTTGGCCGTCTCGCTCTAGATAATAATGCTCCACCCTTTAACTATACTCGAGAGCCCTAGAGCCGCGCAAGCGACTTAAAAGAGCGTGAAACGAATGACCAAGCCCACAAAGACCAGCGCGACCATGGACATCAATTTAATGAGAATGTTGAGCGACGGCCCAGACGTATCTTTAAACGGATCGCCCACGGTGTCGCCGACGACGGCCGCTTTGTGAGGGGCCGATCCTTTGCCTCCGTAGTGGCCCTCTTCTATGTATTTCTTCGCGTTGTCCCAGGCTCCCCCAGCATTGGCCATCAGCAGCGCCAGCACAAACCCGGATACCAACGCCCCGACCAACAGACCCATCACCGCTGTCACCCCAAAGAGAATCCCTATCGCTAAGGGGGAGATGATCGCCAGCAGCGTCGGCAGGACCATCTCTCGATGAGCTGTTCTCGTGGCGATCTCCACGGCTTTGGAGTAATCGGCTTTGGCCTTGCCCTCCAAGAGCCCTGGGATCTCTCTAAACTGCCGGCGCACCTCCTCGACGATCGCTCCGGCCGCCCGTCCCACCGAGCTCATCGTCAAGGCGCAGAAGAGAAAGGGCAGCATCGCCCCGACAAAAAGCCCTAATAACACATACGGATTAGACAGAGAGAAGACTTGATCAAGCTGTGCAAGATCGAGAGGGCGCTTGGTCAAGAGCGTCATGGCCTTGCCGCCCAGATCGCTCAACTGCAGCCCGATCTGATCGCGATAATTGCTGATGAGCGCCATGGCGGTCAGCGCCGCTGAGCCGATAGCAAAGCCCTTGCCAACGGCCGCGTTGGTGTTCCCCAGGGCGTCGAGGGCGTCGGTGCGCTTGCGGACTTCCGGCTTCTGATGCGACATCTCGGCGATGCCCCCGGCGTTGTCCGCAACCGGCCCACAGGCAAGAGCCGTCGAGCGCATTCCCGTGGCCAGCCCGCTAATGATAACAGTAGCAGGGCTGGTCTGGGCGGTCATAGCGATCTGCTGCGTCGGCTTATACTGCGATGACGTATAATACTCTGCCGAGAAGCCGATCACGATCCCAGCAGCCAACCCCAACACCAACGCGACATACAAGCCCCAGTAGCTCCACGAGCCAAAGAGCAACACGGTGATGAGCAGGGCCACAAGAGCGATGAGCACCGCACTCGAATAGACGCCGCGGCGCAAGGCGCGCAGGAGTTCGCCATGGGTCGCTTCTTCACGTGCTTGAACCAAGAAGCTCCCGAAGACCGAGCAGATGATTCCCACGGCTGCGATCAGCATGGGATAGGCGACGCTCTGCATGACGAGCTCTTTGCCGACAAACGCTGAAATCCCCGATGCGACCGCGGCGATGATCGCGCCCACATAGGACTCATATAAGTC
>CAZODX010000132.1:0-1701 GCA_964578715.1 uncultured Thermotogae bacterium
CATCTTCTTCCTCGAGCATCCCCGCCAAGCTCTCCCCCTCCCGCTTGCGCGTGATCTCCACCAACCCTAACTTCGTGATGTCCACAAAGTCTGCGGGGACTCGGTCCTTCTTCAGCTCCTCCTGCAGCGTGCGAATCACCTTCTCGATGTGATCTTTGCGCTTCATGTCCACAAAGTCGGCAATGATGATCCCGCTGAGCTTGCGCAACCGCAACTGCCGCGGAATCTCGACCGCTGCTTCTAAGTTCGTGTTGAGAATCGCCTGCTCCTGGTCCTGATGCTTCACATCGCTCCCGGTGTTCACGTCAATGGCTGTCAGGGCTTCTGTTTCGGCAATGACCAACGAGCCGCCCCCAGGCAACCGCACCCGCGGCTGCAAGCTCTCCCGCAGTTGCTTCTCCACCCCACGGGCCTCAAAGAGCGGGCGCTTCCCACGATAGAGCTCAAGGCGATCCAAGAATTCCTCCATGTGCATGTACGACAGGAAATCTCGGATCTCGTCGTAGACGCGCTCGCTGTCGACCACCACGCGCTTGACGTCTTCTATGAGGCGATCGCGCAAGAAAGCACGCACCAGACCCGGCCCACGATAGAGCAGCGCCGGGGCTTTGACCCGCTGGGCTTGCTCTTCAATCCCCTTCCATGTTCCTAAGAGATAGTTAAAGTCTCGCTCCAGGTCCTCTTCGGAAGCGCCTTGAGCGGCGGTGCGCGCGATTAGCCCCTCACCCTCGCGCTTGAGCTTCCTTGCAATTCTCTTGAGCCGTCGGCTCTCGTGCTCGTCGGTGATGCGCCGCGAGACCCCCAGGCGCTCTTCCATGGGCAGGAAGACCCAGTAGCGCCCCGGAAGACTAATCTTCATCGTCCCTTGAGGGTTTTTCGTGCCGATCCCCTCGCGCTTCACTTGTAAGATGATCTGCTGGCCGCTCTTGAGCACTTTCTGGATCTGTGGGCGCCCACGATGCTCCTTCCAGAGAGTATCGCTGATCTCTTTCATAGAGAGAAAGAGTTTTTCATCGAGTCCCACGTCGACAAACGCCGAATTGATCCCGGGCAGAATATCGCGCACGATGCCTTTATAGATATTCCCTAAGATGCGCTCGGGGTCATCGTAATGGATCTCCATGAGGCGCCCATCTTCAAGCAGTGCGATGCGCGTCGCTGGGGCGACCGTTTCGATGAGAATCTCTGTGACCGTAGGGCCTCACCTCCTTTGGGTCATTCAGTTCTTGAAGCAGCTCCGCAATGGTCTTCCCCAAAACAGGGTGTACATACTGGGGCGCAAGCTCAGCCAGCGGCACCAGCACAAACCGCCGCTGGTGCATCTGCGCATGGGGGATGTGCAGATCTGGGTCTTGTATCACTATATCGTCATACAGCAAGATATCGAGATCGATCTCGCGCGGGCCGTAGCGTCCGCGCTCGTGACGCCCCAGAGCACGCTCGATCCGTTTGCACACGGTGAGCAGCTCATGTGGGGATAAGTCGGTCTCGATCTCGACGACGGTGTTGAGAAACCACGGCTGCTCAGAGATCCCGACGGGTTCGGTCTCATAGACCTGGGCCTGCCGACGCAGAGCAACACCAGGAGTCTGCGCGAGCGCGGCAATAGCCCGCTCCAGAAACTCCTCGCGCCTGCCTAGGTTCGACCCCAAGCCAATGAACACCTGAACCATAAAGACAGTTCTGTAGGGGCAGACCCTT
>CAZODX010000132.1:1711-4418 GCA_964578715.1 uncultured Thermotogae bacterium
CGCCCCTACTTGGAACTCTCTCGTATCACCTCGGCGGCTACGGCGTCGAGCGTGATCCCCGAAGCGATCACCGGCCGCACTTTCTTCACGCGGACACAGACTCGACGCACTTGCCGAAAATCTTTTACGATCTCATCCGCGATCGCGTGCGCAAACGCCTCGATCAACCGAAACGAGCGTGTCTCGTTCAGGCGGCGAATCCGCTCGATCACGCCCACATAATCTATCGTCTCCGAGAGATCATCGCGCTGCGAAAAGTCGAACTCGATCTCGACATACACCGAGAAGAGCTGGCCGCGCTCGCGCTCCTCCTCGCGCACGCCGTGATAGCCAAACAGCTGTAAATTCTCAATGCAAATTGTCGTCAGAATGCGCTCGTCCTTTCCAATGCGCCCGGACCTCGCCGACCAGAAAGAGCGAGCCGGTCACACAGATCAGGTCGTTTGTATGCGCTTGTGCCAACGCGGCATCCAGCGCCCTGTCGGGAGGAGTGACCACCGTACAGGGCACGCCGTAGGGACGCATCAGAGAGCGTAAAGACTCTGGGTCAACTCCGCGGAAGGCGGCGCGCGTGACGATCACGCTGTCGGCTGCTGGCACGATCTCTCGGATCATCGCCTCGGCATCCTTTCGGTCAGATACCCCAAAGATCAAGATCAATCGTTCGTACTCCAGCGGGGCCAAGGCTGTGCGCAGCGCCCGCACCCCGGCAGGGTTCTTCGCCCCATCTAGCATAACATAGGGTTTTTTGCAGAGCAACTCCATGCGTCCGGGCCAGCGCGCTTTTGCTAGGCCCGCCCGGATGACCGATTCGGTAAGAGCGCGCTCGCCCAAAGCCCGCGCCGCTTCCAAAGCTAAGACAGCGTTCTGAAGCTGATAGCCCCCCAAGAGCGAGAGTTTCAAATCTTTCCAGTCGCGCCAGTCGAAGCGCTGCCCCTCCCAACTGTTCGCGTGGGCTGTCAGCCCCGACAGATCAAACTGCATGAGACGGGCGTTCTTGAGATGACACTCGCGTGCGATCTCACTGAGCGCTTCGGGCTTCGTTTCCGCAGTAATCAGTACCCCATTGTGGGCGACGACGGCTGCTTTGTGATAGGCAATCTGCGCGATCGTCTCCCCCAGTGACTCGCGATGATCCAGCTCGACGTTGGTCAGCACGGCGACGGGGGCCGAGACGACTCGTGTCGCGTCGGTGCGCGCGCCCACGCCACACTCGATCACCGCCCAGTCGACTTTTTGTGCGCGAAAGTAATCGAGCGCCATGAGCGTCAAGACCTCAAAGAACCGCGCGTGCTGCTCGCTTGCGCTGCCGTAGAGATCTTCGATAACCCCCCAGATGCGCATAAACTGCGCGTGAAACTCTTCGCGGGAGATCTCACGGTTATTAATGCGTATGCGCTCTTCAGGGTGCACCAGATGGGGCGACGTAAAAAGCCCGACGCGAAAGCCCGCCTCTTGCAGAATTTGTGCTAAAAACGCGCAGACCGAGCCCTTGCCGTTGGTGCCCGCCACGCGCACCGCGCGAAAGCTTTTGTGCGGGTCGCCCAAAGCACTGAGCACGCGCTCCAGATCAAGCCCGAGGCCCTTCAGATTATAGAGCTTCTGCAGCATCGCTTCGTAGGTCATAGAGCGCTCAGAAGGCGGCGCAGCGGGCCGAATTCGTAGATTCTTCCGTCATCGGAGACAGGGTAGACCAAAAAGCTCTCGAGATCGCTCTGCTGCACAAAGGGCGAAAGGGGCTGCTCTTTGAGAAGATCGCTCCCACGAACAAGCTGGTTGAACGACGGCAACACCAAGAGATTGTTGCCCCCAAACTTCCCCACGAGAAAGCACTTATAGACTTCGACGCGCTGGGTGATGGGATCGCGCAACCCCACGGCAGGGTGCTCATGCCCGATGATGAGCCAGGACCTCTCCCCCGACCCCTCCCCTAAAGTGGGAGGGGAGCTTTCCCCCTTCCCGTGTCGGGAAGAGGGAAAGCGGCTTAGGTCAAGCACTTCATCCCCGTGCACGAACCAGCAGTAGCCCTCGCTATAGCTCTTTGTTACTGTAATGCGCTCGCTCGTAAACTGCCGCAGCGAGCCGTCGTGATTGCCTTCTATCAGAACGATCTGCTCGGCCCACGGAGCAAGCCAGCGCAAGAACTCTTGGGATTCTTTCTGCTCGACGCGCGAGAGCGGGCCAAACTGATGCCTCAGATCGCCGTTAATAATGATTTTCTGTAACGGCTCCGACGGCGTAATGTGCAGCTCTTGGAAGATTCGCTCTAATCTCTGCTGCACGTGGGCTAAGTGCTGTCGCGGCACAAAGACGCCCTCATCGCGCAGGGCCTCCTCGATGCCCAAGTGCACATCGGCGATGGCCAGCGCTCGAGAGTTAGGCAAGAAGAGCGCAAGGTCTATCAACTCGAGTCCGGCGCTAAGCGATACCGAGCGCATTGAGAGTATTGTACTCTAGGGGAGCACAGCAAGCTAGCCTTGCTGTTTGACCTTCTCCCATTCCCCCTTGAGCGTCACCGTGCGGTTGAAGACCAAGTGTTCTGGGGTCGAATCGGGATCGACACAGAAATACCCTTTGCGCTCAAACTGGAAGCGATCTCCGACCTTGGCGTCGGCTAGGCTTGGTTCGAGCTTACAGTTCTGTAAGACAATCAGCGAATTGGGATTGAGATTCTCCTTCCAGTCGTGGCCCTCGGGCACATCCAACG
>CAZODX010000133.1:0-829 GCA_964578715.1 uncultured Thermotogae bacterium
GGATTATCAGAGATATTCTCAGTATGGGGGCGCGGCCCATAGCGCTGCTGGACTGCCTGCGATTCGGGGAGTTTGCTGATCCCAAAGCACGACAGCTCTTGGCGGGCGTGGTCGCCGGGATCAGTCACTACGGGAACTGTGTCGGGGTGCCCACCGTCGGGGGAGATATCTATTTCGAAGACGCGTATACGGATAACTGTCTTGTCAATGTGATGTGCGTGGGGCTGCTTAAGAGATCGGAGCTGAAGCGCGCGGTCGCCCAAGGGGTGGGGAATAAGATTCTCTTAGTCGGGGCGCGCACTGGGCGCGATGGGATCCACGGGGCCACGTTTGCGAGCGAAGACTTAGTCGGCGAGGCTGAAGCGAAGCGTCCCAACGTCCAGGTGGGCGATCCGTTCACAGCAAAATCGCTCATCGAAGCGACGCTCGAAGTCTGTCAGTTCCCGGAGCTGATCGGGTTGCAGGACTTGGGGGCTGGGGGATTGTCTACAGCGCCGGCGGAGATGGCAGCACGGGGCGGCGTGGGAATTGCTCTAGATATCGAAGAGATCCCGCTGCGCGACCCCACCATGACCCCTTATGAGATTCTCTTATCTGAATCGCAGGAGCGCATGGTGCTCTGCGTGCGGGCGGGCAGTGAGCGTAAATTCATGCAGACCTATCGCAAGTGGGGCTTGGAAGCAGCGGTGATCGGCGAAGTGATCGCCGAGAGGGTCTATAGAGTGCGGCACGAAGGGCGGACGATCGCCGAAGTGCCCATCGGTGTATTAGTTGGTGGGGTGCCGGAGCCAGACTTCGTCTGGACTGTTCATCGTGCCGCCGGAGGCGG
>CAZODX010000133.1:839-4346 GCA_964578715.1 uncultured Thermotogae bacterium
CCCGCTTCGGGGAGAGGTTCCGTCGCCGACCGGTGGCCGGCTATATGGAAGCCCACGCGCAGCGTGCTCACAGAGCTGTTGCGCTCCCCGACCATCGGTTCTAAGCGCTGGGTCTGGGAGCAGTACGATCACACGGTGCAGACGAATACGGTCTACGGGCCGGGGGCCCACGATGCAGCCCTGTTGCGCGTCAAGGGAGAGCGCTTCGCCATCGCTGTGACGATGGGGGGCAACGGGCGTTACTGTCAGATAGACCCTTACGAGGGCGGGATACGAGTCGTCTGCGAAGCCGTGCATAATATAGTGAGCGTCGGGGCGGAGCCCCTGGGGATCACGGACTGTCTGAACTTCGCCAATCCTACCGATCCCGAAGTCTTATGGGCGTTCGAGCAGACGATTCGCGGGATGGCCCAGGCGGCACAAGCATTCGAGTTGCCGGTTGTGTCGGGCAACGTGAGCTTCTACAATCAGTCTGAGACCCGAAAGATCTATCCGACCCCGATTGTGGGGATGGTGGGGTTGCTCACAGATATAGAGCATCGGGTGCCGATGGGGTTTCAGCGTGAGGGCGATCTGATCTATGTGATTGGGAAGCTCTCAGGGAAGGTTGGGGGCAGCGAGTACTTGAAAGTCTTCTATCAGTTCGTTGGGGGTGAGTTGGAGAAGACGGACCTGGAGTTAGAGCGGCGCTTGGTGGAGACAATGCTCGCGTTAGCGGGGCGTCGAGTACTAGCAAGTGCCCATGACGTGTCGGAGGGGGGGCTGTTGGTAGCGATTGCCGAGAAGAGTCTTGCGCGGGGGCTGGGGGCGCATCTTGAACTAGACGATCTCTCAGAAGAGGCGCTCTTTGGGGAGTGGCCGTCGCGATTTGTCATTACAGTTAGGCCGGAGCGTGAGTCAGAGCTCAAGGAGCTACTGGAGCGCGCGGGTGTGCCGTATAAGCGAGTCGGCGTCGTAGGGGGAGATGCGCTAGAATTGGGGGGCGAGCGCATTGCCATAGAAGAGCTGCGGCGCGCCTATGAGTCGGCATTGACTCTATGAAGCTCAAAGACGAGTGCGGGCTCTTTGCGATCTATAGTCAGTCTTCGGAGATCGCCGATACGTTACAGTTGGGGCTCTTTGCCCTGCAGCATCGCGGGCAGGAGGCCGCGGGATTTGCGATCTCCGACGGCCGGGAACTCCGCTGCTATAAAGATTTAGGATTGGTCCAAGACGTCTTCGCCAAGGGCAACGTCCGACTCCTCAAAGGGCACATCGGCATTGCGCACACGCGCTACTCGACCCACGGGGAGAGCGCCCGGCCGGAGAACGCCCAGCCCTTCATCTTAAGAAGAGAAGGGCGCTGGATCGCCCTGGCCCATAACGGCAATCTCTCCAACGCCGCGCAGCTGCGCGACGAGCTCCTCGCTGAGGGTGTCTACTTCAACAGCACTTCAGATACCGAGAGTCTGTTGCATCTGTACGCCCGGATGCAGGGGGCCATCCCCCTGGAGAGATGGGAGGCGATCGCGACAAGAGTCCTAGGGGCGTACTCGGTGGTGATGATTGACGGCGACAGACTGATCGCGGCGCGCGATCCCTTCGGGTTCCGCCCCTTAGTGTTAGGGCGTCGCGGATCGGACTTCTGTATTGCCTCGGAGACCGCGGCGTTCGATATTCTGGGAGCCCAGTTCATTCGAGAGATCGAGCCTGGGGAAGTCATTCTGATAGACCGAGGGGGGCTGCAGTCGGCGCGCTTCGGGCCACCACGCCCACGACGGCAGTGCGTCTTTGAATTGATCTATTTCGCGCGGCCCGATTCTCAACTCTTTGGGCATAATGTCTATGAGTTCCGCAAGCGCTGTGGCGCTCTGTTGGCTGAGAAAGAGACGCACGAGATCGAGATCGTCGTGCCCGTGCCCGATTCGGGGCTGCCGGCAGCGCTGGGGTACTCGCGAAGGCTCAACAAGCCCTTGGAGTTCGGGCTTATCCGCAGTCACTATATTGGGCGGAGCTTCATCGAGCCGTATCAGGAGTCGCGGGTGCACAAGGTGCGTATGAAGCTTCTGCCGTTGCGCGACGTGCTGCAAGGCCGGCGCATTGCGCTGGTAGACGACTCGATTGTGCGGGGGACGACGTCGCGAGCGATCGTGCACGTGCTGCGCGAGTTTGGCGCGAAGGAAGTTCACGTCAGGATTGCGTCGCCGCCGCTGATTGCGCCCTGTTACTTCGGGATTGACATGCCCACGCGCGAAGAATTAGTCGCGTCAAGCCGGACGATCCCGGAGATCGCGCGGTTTATGGGGGCGGACTCGGTGGTCTATCTCACCGTAGAAGAGCTACAACAATGCGTTGGTGATGCAGAAAACTTCTGCACGGCGTGCTTCACAGCGCGCTATCCGGAGGGCAGTCTCCCCGCTGAGCATCCCGCGCTGGAGTATCTGCTGCCCAAGTGACTTGTATGCGCTACCGTGACGCCGGTGTCGACATAGACCAAGCCGATAGACTCGTCGAGCTCATCAAAGAGCTCAATCCCAAGGGGAGCGCCCAGATCGGCCCCTTCGCCGGGCTCTTCGATCTGACAGAGATTCTCAAATACTATACAGACCCTCTCTTAGTGAGCTCGACCGACGGCATCGGCACCAAGACGCGTATTGCGCTTGCATACAAAAAATTCGATGGGTTGGGGCAAGATCTTGTGGCGATGAACGTCAACGATCTGGTCTGTCTTGGGGCCAGACCGCTCTTCTTCTTGGATTATTACGCAACAGCGCGACTCGATCTGGAGGTGAGCCGCGAGATCTTCACAGGGTTGGTGCGGGCGTGCGATCAAGCTCAGTGCGTGCTGATCGGAGGGGAGACGGCGCAGCTGCCCGATCTCTTCGTGCGAGGAGATGACTTCGAATTAGTCGGCTTCGTCGTGGGTGTTGTGGAGCGCGCGCGAATTCCCAAGCCAGAGCGCATTGAGCCGGGGGATGTGCTGATCGGGCTTGCTGCGAGCGGGCCGCACTGCAACGGGTTCTCGCTCATCCGAAAGATTATCGAGAAAGCGCAGCTCGATCTCAGAAAGACTTATACGGAAGCGGGGGAGCGCCCCCTGGGAGAATTATTATTAGAGCCAATGCCGATCTACTCAAACATCATATTAAAGCTCTTTGAGCGATTCTCCGTGAAGGGCGCGGCGCATATTACCGGGGGCGGGATTGCCGGGAACGTAGTGCGCGCGCTCAACGACAGGGTAGACGCCATCATACAGAAGGGGAGCTGGCCGATCCCTAAGCTCTTCAGGGCGTTACAGGACTGGGGAGCCGTCCCCGAAGACGAGCTGTGGCGGGTCTTCAATATGGGGGTGGGATTTATCGTGATCGTCCCCGGAGAGCAAGTTGAGCCTGTGCTTCAGTTCTTAGCGAGTCAGGGGGAGCGCGCCTATCGTGTGGGGGAGATCGCAAGCGGCACAGGACAAGTCACGATCGCTTGACATCGCACGCTCTTTGTGTCATAATGCTGCCGTGACTCCTATGATCGCTC
>CAZODX010000134.1:0-4250 GCA_964578715.1 uncultured Thermotogae bacterium
GAAGCTATGCCAAGGTTCCATCCACACTCCTGCACTCAGTCGCAGTGAGGGAAATAAGACCCTATCTTCGAGTTACGCTTCGCTCCTTGGTTCTCGTTCTGCTTGCAGCACATTCTTAAGCATCCAACCGACCATGCCCAGCCCAGCGACAAAGAGCATCAAAAAGACAATCAGCGGGCTGAGCTGAAGATTCACAGGCTCCGCCGTCACATCGAAGAATTTGCTGAGCTCAATATTTTGCAGAATCTGACGACTGATCGCGTTCAGCCCCAAGAGACCAAACTGCGCCAGCGCCGTCAGCACTGCAAGCGTTTGTGTAATCTGCCGTCGCTGTGCGAGTAGTAGGAGCCAGGGCAGCCCCGGCCCAAGCGCCGTCAGCGCTGTCAGAATGACCAACGGCATGGAGAGCATCTGAGCACGCGCGTCTGCAGGCCAAGTGCCAAAGACATACCAAGACCCCATCGCTGCGAACCAGATCAGCCCAACTGTGTAGAGCTTGAACGCGAAGCCTCCGGCCCAGCTCTTATAGTGCGCGCTCTCGCGGCGCGCGAAGACCCCAGCATCGAAGACTGTATACGCGGCGACGGTCGTCAGCGCTAACCCGAACATCATGAGCCAGCGCGGCAGCAGCGTCGGATCGGAAGTATTCAGCGCTGTGCCCAGCGGCGCCCCCGCCACGCTCGTCTCTTGCCAGAGCTGCGGCCAGGCGCTCAGATGGGTCATCAAACTGAAGCCGTTGGAGAAGAGAAAGCCAATGACAATAAAGAGAATCGCCGAGACCCAGCCAGCCGCGCGCTTGAACGGCGTCAACACTGCGCTGTCTTTGAGCCCCGTCACGTAGATATAGACCCCATAGTACGCAAACGTCAAGAGTATGATAATCAGAAACCAGGGCCAGGCCATCAAGATCGTCGCCGGATAAAAGACGCGATAGTACGCGACTTGGGTGAAGAGCAGTGGCACGATCCCGAAATTCACTCCCAGCGCGATGATCACCGGCATCTGGCGCATCAGCCGTGCAGACCAGCGCTGCGCTTCGGGGCCGCCCCAGCGCGCCAGCACCATCGCCAAGAGAATCCCAGCGAACCATAAGTGCATCGGCCCCATGTGCAGCGTGAAGCCGAGCACCTTGAACGTCACGAGAAACCAATAGGGGGCCGGGTACCCCAACGGGCTTGGCGGACCGATCAGCTCTGTGGGATTCATAAGCTATTTCATCCCCTTTGGGCGTGGCGGTGCGATCGAAATCAGATATTTTGTCAAGAGTTCGGCTTCTTCAGGAGTCCCTGCCCACGGCGGCATGAAGAAGTGAAATTTTTCCGGGTTCTGCACAAGATTGCTTATCATATCGGGGGTCCAGCCGCGCAGCATCTGAGCAACAGCCGAATAGCCCTCGGTCGTAGCATGGCACGAGCTACAATGATACTGAAAGAGCACCTTCCCCAGCTCGCGCTGATCAGCTTCAGGCAGAGCGAGAAGCTTCGTCTCATCAACCTGGTGAGAGTGAGTAGCTTCAGGGTAACGGGCGCGCACCCAGGCGCTCGTCCAGGTGCCCCCTTCTAAATAGCCCTGCTCGCGCAGCGTCGGCAGCTCTTCCGGCAGAATCTGATTGCCATAGACGACATTGTAGATAATATACGGCTTGCGCACGGCTTCACGAACGAACTCTCCTGCGCTGAAGACCGTCAGCCCTACTCCAAAGAGCAGCAGAGCGAAGCCCGGGCTGACCCAATTCGGATGGCGCAGTGGCCCAAGATAGAGCATCACAAAGACCGCGATGGTGAGCGCGAAGATCAAGACCATAAAGATATTGAGCGAGCTGGCCGCAGCTAAAGCTGCTTTGGCGGACTCAGGGAGAAAGATGTACCAGCCGATGCCGCCAAGGGTGACATACGCAGCGCCCACGAGCGCAGGCAGCGTGGAGCGCGATGCGATGAGATCGCGCAGCGCCGTGTCCTTCACGCGAAACGCTGCGTGCAAGTACACATAGAGCGAGCTCAACAGCAGCGCCCCGCCGGTGCGCGCGATCACCTGGGGAATAAACTGGGGATTGAAGAAGCCCACCCAAAAGTTTTTCGTCTCGACCCATGCTCCGGGATTGAGCATGAACGCCGTGATGCCCGTAATCAAGACCAAGCTCATCCATGCAGAAAATGCGTAGATCCAGGCCATCGCTTGGTGTACCTTGGGCTCGAGTCGCCCCCAATAGTAAAAGAAGATAAACGCCGAGGCGATCTCCAACACGAAGAAGACGTACTCCATCGCCCAGCCGAAGACAAATGTGTGTATGAGCGTCTCCGTGGCCAAGGGAGATGCCAACCCAATCGTCCACCAAATCCCTACTCCTGTGATCGCGCCGTAGACGACCGTGATCAGGATGAAGAACCACGCGTGATCTTTGAGATACGCGAGATATTCTTTGTTATTGGTGCGATAGGCGTAGCGGGTCTCGACGGCGAGGAAGAGCCCTCCACCCACGGCATAGTGCGAGACCAAGACGTGCAAGATCGCGATAATCGCGATCAGCATGGGAGAAGTCAAAAACGGGACATACCAAACTGGGTAATGCATGCTCTCACCTTGTCGTCAAGCGCCATTGTACCGACGTAGGGCAGGATTAGCTATGATATGGGTCATGAAAAATGGTTTCGGAGTCAGGTACGGCGTCGCTTGGGGGAGCGCCAGACTGCTAGTCCAAACCCTAAGGTCGAGACGAGCACGATAGCGCTCCCCAATGGTAAATCAAAAGCAAATGAAAGCCCTAAGCCCGCACCCGCGTAGATGATCCCCAAGACTGCTGCCCCGACAAAAATCTTTTTTAAGTCGTAAAAGAACTGGAAGGCCGTCGCCGCAGGGCTCTGCAACAGCACAAAGACGAGCAGCCCGCCTACTAAGCGCAGCGCCAGCGCAATAGTGACTCCCGTCAGGAAGAGAATGAGATAATAGAACGGCCTTGTCGGAACGCCAGATTCTTCAGCTAACTTGCGATCAAACAAAAGAGCATGAAACTCTTTGAAGAAGAGCCAGATTATGAGAGTTATGGCTCCTGCGAGCCCTCCTAACCAAAAGAGATCAGCCCGAGTCATAGCGAAGAGAGACCCCCAGAGCAACCCCAAGGCCGAGCTGCTCATCGCCGTTCCTGGCGCAAGATAGAGGAAGATCAACCCCAGAGCCATGGTGAGGGGGAAGAGCACCCCGGTGATGACATCAGCGGGGAGCTTAGCGCGCTCCGCTATGGGCCCCAGCACGGCTGCCGTGAGAATCGCTCCAATCAGAGCGAGAGTTAACGGCTCTATGCCCACAGCGAGCCCCAGCGCTGCCCCAGCAAACGCCGCGTGAGACATGGTGAAGCCCAGCGAGCTCAAGCGCAGCCGAACGACGAACGTCCCCAGCAGCCCACACGCTGCACCTGTCAGCGCTGCTCCACCCAAGAGAGTGAGAATCAGACTCCAGGGCAGTCCGTACATAGCGTTATCTCCCATATGAGAAGGCAAAGGCGTGCACGACCCGCTCCCGCGCCCCATCGTGTCGGATCCGCCCCCCATCGAGCAAGACCACTCGATGACAGCTTTGGGGGATCGCTTCGAGGTCATGCAGCACAATCAGCGTTGTAACAGCTCGCTTGCGGTGCCACTGTGTGATGAGCTCTGCAACAGCAGCGCGTGTCGCAAAATCGAGATGGCTGAAGGGTTCGTCTAGTAATAAAATCTTCGGCTCTTTGGCGAGAGCACGCGCGAGCAAAGCCTTCTGTTGTTGCCCTCCTGAGAGTTTCCCAATGGGACGCTCAGCGAGCTCTGCTAAGCCTAGTAATTCTAAAGCCTCGTGAGCCCGAGCGTGATCTTCTGCCGTGGGCCGACGGAGCAGTCCAATCCGTCCGTAGCGTCCCATGAGCACAACGTCCTTCACTAAGACCGGAGTCGTCTCATCAAACTGAAACTCTTGGGGAACATAGCCAATTTGGCTACGCAGCTGCGGGCCAAATCTTGCGACGTCTCGTCCAAGTACTAAGACTTGTCCGTGCGTGTAAGGCAAGAGCCCATTGATCGTCTCTAGAAGCGTTGTCTTGCCCGCGCCATTAGGCCCGATGATCGCAACGAACTCCCCCAGCTCAATAGAGATATTGATCTCACGAATCGCTGGGACGCGCTCGCCCTCGTAGATCGTCGAGACACCTTTCAACTCGATGGCAGGAGTTGCCATGTGAGCAGCTCTTCCTCAGGGATGCGCAGTATTGTCTGTGCTGCGACTGC
>CAZODX010000135.1:0-4239 GCA_964578715.1 uncultured Thermotogae bacterium
GCTCTCATGACCGCGATGTCTTCTACAGTTTGGTGCGACGCGCCGTCCTCCCCGACGGTGATCCCGCCGTGGGTCGCGATGATCTTGACGGGCAGATTATTGTACGCGATCGTCTGACGGATCTGCTCGAACGCTTTCTCCACGAAGATCGCAAAGGTCGAGACGAAGGGCTTTTTGCCGGAGAGCGCCAAGCCCGCCGCGGCGCTCATCATATTGGCTTCGGCGACGCCAAAATCAAAGAATCTGTCGGGGAACTTCTCTTTGAACCAGCTCAAGCGCGTTGAGCCGGGCAGGTCCGCCGTGAGCGCCACGATATCTCTGTCTTGGGCAGCGAGCTCTAGGAGCGCCTCGCCGAAGGCATTGCGGGTCTCAAGCAACCTAACGCTCCCCTCTCCGTGTCGGGGAGGGGCCGGGGGAGGGGTCTTCGTGCTCATCGCAGTCGCTCCTTGACCAACGCCACGACCTCACCGGCAAGCTGAGCTGCTTCTTCCGCAGCTTCTTTTGTATAGACTCGCGCGGGGATGCTCCCCGGCAGGCTATTGGGGTAGCGCGTTGGGACGTAATAGCCGTCTAAGATAGCCCAGCGCTGGGCTTGGGCGGCAAAACTCTGGTCGTGCTGGGCTGCCTCATGGCAGAGCCGCTCGACCGAGTGCCCCAGCACGATCTCGCGCCCTTGGGCGTAGAGAAACGCCTTGAGGGCTTTCTCCGCGACTTGCTGGGCGAGAAAGCACGCGATATGATAGGCGCCTTCACGCACGAGATGGCGCGTCCATTTGAGGTCTTCTTCGGCTTGCTCCAGCCAGCGCCGGCCCTCTTCACCCGGCTCTCTCATAGATGACCCGCCCTTCCGCGAGGGCGCGCTTGAGAAATCCGCGCCCGCGCATCTGCGCAAATTCTTCTTGCGTGTACGCGATCATATCAAGATCTACAGTGAGTTTTAGTAATGCCGCCAGGCGCTCGTAGAGCCGCGCCGTGCGCGTCACGATATCATAGTCGGAGCGCATGAGCACGATCAGATCGAGATCGGTGCACAGATCGCGTCGCCCGCGCGCATACGAGCCACACAGCCAGACGCGCTCGACCTCCGGGATCTGCGCGAATGCTTTCGGTAGAGCTTGCACCATGCGCTCCAGAAGACTTACGTAACGTCGACGCTCTTGATTGAACCTCTCCCCTAGCCCCTCCCCTAAAGAGGGAGGGGAACTCCCCTTCCCTTCAGGGAAGGGGTTGGGGGTTAGGTCTTGAGGGGTCTGCGCGCTCATCGCTTCAGCTTCTCCCAATCTTTCAAAAATTGCGCCAGCCCCACATCCGTCAGCGGATGCTCAAAGAGCTTCTCGAAGACGCTGTAAGGCATGGTGGCAATATCTGCGCCCATCAACGCGGCCTCGACCACGTGCATCGGATGGCGAATGCTCGCCACGATTACCTCGGTCTCAAACCCGTAATTGTCAAAGATCTGAATGATCTTGGAGACGAGCTCCATGCCGTTCTCGCTGCGGTCGTCAAGACGCCCCACAAACGGGCTGACGTAGTCCGCTCCGGCCTTGGCCGCGATCAGCGCCTGGCTGGGGGAGAAGACGAGCGTCACGTTCGTAGGGATTCCCTCATCGGAGAGCCGGCGCACGGCCTTCATGCCCTCGCAGGTCATGGGGATCTTAACGACGATCTTCTCGTCGAGCTCGGCCCAGCGCCGCGCTTCTTGGAGCATCCCCTCGCAGTCGGTGCTGATCACTTCGGCGTTGACCGGGCCGTCCACGATCTTGCAGATCTCTTTGAGGACTTGGACGGGGTCGCGCCCTTCTTTGGCCAAGAGGGTCGGGTTGGTGGTGACGCCGTCTAAGACGCCCATCTCGTGGGCTTGGGCGATCTCCTTGACGTTGGCGGTGTCTAAGAAAAATTTCATAGTGGACCTCTCCCCTGCCCCCTCCCCGGTGCGGGGAGGGGATGGGGGTTAAGTTCTATCATACCGCAAAGCGCGGATGCGCGCCAAGTTCGTCGGATCAGACGAATCGTCGTCCTTTGGGGTCTCTAAGATAAACGGCTTGTCGCGCAGCGCCGGATGGTTGACGACCAGGCGAAAGCCTTCTGTGCCGATGTAGCCCTGCCCGATGTGCTCATGTCGGTCTCTGCGCGATCCCAAAGGAAATTTGGAGTCGTTCAGGTGCACGAGCGCCACGCGCTCCAGCCCGACCTCACGATCCAGCTCGGCGAGCGTCTGCTCTAGTCCTTGGGGTGTCGTGAGATCGTAGCCGGCGCAGAAGGCGTGACATGTGTCGATGCAGACCCCGACCCGGCTCTTCTCTTTTATATTTTTCAGCACCGTCCCCAGTTCGGCGAAGGTTGCGCCCAGCTCGGTGCCCTCGCCCGCAGAGTTTTCTAGGAGAATCATGACGTCGGGGGCGCTTTGTGCTTGGGGGCTGGCCAAGACTGTATCAATCGCTTCGACGATGCGCTCCAGGCCCTGCTCGACTCCCTGGCCCAGGTGCGCCCCGATGTGCGTGTTGACATGGGGGATTTTGAGTTCTCCGGCGCGCCGGACTTCATCTTTGAGGGCTTGGACGGAGAGCTTGAAATTCTTGGGATCGGGAGATGCGAGATTGATGAGATAGATCGTATGGATGACGGCGTACTCGATGTGCGCGTGGCGGCGGCGCTCGATGAAGCGTTTCGCTTCCTCGGGCTTGAGGGGGCTCATCTTCCAGCTGCGCGCATTATGAGAAAAGATTTGGAGCGCATTAATGTGTAGCTCTTCGGCGCGGGCGATCGCCTGCTCCAGCCCCCCAGAGATCGATAAGTGACAGCCCAGGAGCATAGGCGTTTGAATCACGGAAAGCACAGAAGATTTCCACGGAATACACAGAACTGTCTTCTGTGCTTTCCGTGGCCCATTCCGTGAACTCCGTGATTCACATTCTCACCAACCATGAGTATAATCGCACGAGCGCGCTCCGTCAAAGGCCAAACAATGCTCGCGCGTTCCGCGTCGTCGCTTGAGCGACGGCGTCCAGCGAGATGCTCTGAATATGAGCTACCGCGTGGGCGACGTAGCGCACAAAGCTCGGTTCGTTGCGCTTGCCGCGCAGCGGCACGGGAGCCAGATACGGAGAGTCGGTCTCGATCAATAATCTCTCCAAGGGGATCTTCGCGACAGCTTCGCGCAATGTCTGAGACTTCTCAAACGTCACGATGCCGTTGACCGAGAGATAGAATCCCAGATCAAGAAGCTCGTGCGCGAGCGCCCAATCCCCGGTGAAGCTGTGAATCACCCCGCGCACGCCGGAGTGCTCTCTCAGAATTTTGAGAAGGTCTTGGGCAGCATCACGCAGATGAATGACGACGGGCTTGCCCAACTCTTGAGCGAGAGCAAGTTGCGCCCGAAATGCCTTCTGTTGGCTCTCCCGTGGCGCGTACTCTTTGAAGTAGTCTAAGCCGATCTCGCCCACTGCGACGACTTCCGGCTCGGCACACAGTTTGCGCAGGTGCGCTACCGTCTCTTCTGCGGAGAACTGCTCGGCTTGGTGAGGGTGAACCCCGGCGGTGCAGCGCAGCTCGTACTTGCGCGCGATCTCTAGAGTTTTATAGCTCGACGCGACGTCCGTAGCGATAGAGATAATACCGACGTCAGCATCGAGGGCGCGCCGGATGACGTGCTCACGGTCGGCGTCAAATTGAGAGCTGTCAAGGTGGGCGTGGCTGTCAATGAGCATATTATTTCTGATGGCGCTTCCGATAGTCCCGGATGATCGTGGGCAGCGTAATCACCAACACCGTGGCGACCATCACGAGCAACAAGAAGAGCAGCCCCAAAGTCTTCTCGGTCATCTCTTACGCCTCCTTCGTCAAGAAGTAACTGGCCACATACAAGCTGACGAACGCAATGATTCCCAAGGCAAACACGACGGCTTCAAATCGCTCGGCGACAAACTGTCCGATCACCAGCGCACCGCCGATGATGTGCGCATAGAACTCCTTCTGCTTAGGACTCATAGCGCGCCTTCAGTATAGCACAAAATTGAGAAGTTACTCGAACTCGCGCAGGGCTTGTGGGAGCGCGCGCAGCACATCAGAGGCGATCATGCCGCGCTCGCCCACGCTGGGCTTGAGCAGATCGGCCGCCCGCCCGTGCACATAGACCGCACAGACGCTTGCCGTCACACTGTCAAGACCTTGAGCCAGCAAGCCGCCAAGACAGCCCGTCAGCACGTCGCCGGAGCCCCCACTGGCCAGCCCAGAATTCCC
>CAZODX010000136.1:0-4197 GCA_964578715.1 uncultured Thermotogae bacterium
CAGCAAAATAAAGAGCTCATCGAGCGCCTGCAGCGCCTGCACGCTGATTTTGAGAACTATAAGAAGCGCCAGGCGCGCGAGAGTGAAGAGGTGCTGGTGCGCTTGGAAGATCAGCTCTTAACAGAGATCCTTCCAATCTATGACAATTTGGAGCGGGCGTTTCGCTCGTTCAATAAGAACAACGACAAAGATTCGTTCATTGAGGGGATTGAGCGCATCTTTGCGCAATTTCACGCGTTTTTGGAGGGCAAGGGCGTGCGCCCCATCCCCGCGGTGGGGGAGCTCTTCGATCCAGCCCTCCATGAAGCGCTCATTACAGTAGAGGCCGAGGACGGCGGCAAAGTTTTGGAAGAGTTCGAGCGGGGGTATCAGCGCGCGGGCCGCGTGCTGCGCCCCAGCAAGGTCAAAGTGAGCAAACGAAAGATTCCCGAAACCTCGCAGCAGAGCACTCCAAGCTCTGCAAACTCTCCCAAGGAGGGATAAGCTATGGCTAAGGAAAGAATCGTTGGCATCGATCTGGGAACGACGAAATCCGTCATCGCGATCATGGAGGGCGGCAAGCCCGAAGTGATCACCAACGCCGAAGGCGAGCGCGTTACCCCTTCGGTAGTGGCGTTCACCGAGACCGGAGAGCGTCTCGTAGGGACGCTCGCCAAGCGCCAAGCGGTCATGAACCCTGAGCGCACTATCCAAGAGATCAAGCGCAAGATGGGCACAGACTATCGCGTGAAGATCACCGCAGGGGGGACGACCCGCGAATACACCCCCGAGGAGATCTCCGCGATGATCTTACAGAAGCTTAAGAGAGACGCCGAAGAGAAGCTCGGCTTCAAGATCACCAAAGCCGTGATCACCGTGCCGGCGTATTTCAATCAGCAGCAGCGTCAGGCGACCAAAGACGCGGGCAAGATCGCCGGGCTTGAAGTCGAGCGCATTATCAATGAGCCGACGGCGGCGTCGCTCGCCTACGGGCTCGATAAAGAAAAAGACGAGACGATCTTAGTCTATGATCTTGGGGGCGGCACGTTCGACGTGACGATCTTGGAGATCGGTGACGGGGTCTTCGAGGTGAAGTCCACCTCAGGCGATACGTATCTGGGCGGCAAAGACTTCGATCAGCGCATTATCGATTGGCTCATCGCGGAGTTCAAAGCTGAGACGGGCATTGATCTCTCGAAAGACTTGGCGGCCCTGCAGCGCCTCAAGGACGCTGCCGAAGCAGCCAAGAAAGAGCTCTCGTTCAAGACCGAGACGCTGATCAGCTTACCGTACATTGCTGCGGACGCGCGTGGGCCTAAGCACCTGGAGCGCCGGCTCACCCGTGCCAAGTTCCAGGCCCTCACGGACGATCTCGTAGATCGCACTATACGGATCGTGGAGCAGGCGCTCAGCGACGCCAAGCTCTCCCCCAAGGATATCCAGCAAGTAGTACTGGTAGGCGGGAGCACCCGGATGCCCAGGGTCCAAGAGCGCGTCGCGGAGATGTTCGGCTCAGCCAAGCTCAATAAAGAGATCAACCCCGATGAAGTCGTGGCGATGGGCGCGGCTATTCAGGGTGGGGTGCTCGCCGGCGAAGTAGACCAGATCGTCTTGCTGGACGTGACCCCGCTGACGCTCTCCATCGAGACGCTCGGCGGGATTGCTACCCCGATCATCGAGCGCAATACGACTATTCCCGTTGAGCGCACCAAGACGTTCACGACTGCTGAAGACGGCCAGACGACCGTCGACATTCACATCGTGCAGGGGGAGCGCAAGTTCGCGGCTGATAATAAGTCCCTGGGACGGTTCCAGCTCACGGGGATTCCCCCGGCGCCGCGCGGCGTCCCGCAGATCGACGTGACGTTTAGCATTGACGTAGACGGCATTCTGCACGTGACGGCGAAAGATAAAGCGACCGGGAAGTCCGCGAGCATCGTGATTAAAGAGCAGTCGCGCTTGAGCGATGAAGAGATCAAGAGAATGCAAGAAGAAGCTAAGCGCTACGAAGAAGAAGACCGTCGTCGCGCCGAAGAGGTCGAGACGCGCAACCGCGCCGATCACATGGTCTACATGACGGAAAAGGCGCTGCGGGAGCACGGCGACAAAGTGAGCGCTGCGACGCGCGACCGGATCCAGCGTGCAGCCGATGCCCTCAAAGAGAAACTAAAGGCACAAGCCCCCATCGCGGAGATCCGGCAGCTCATGAAAGAGCTTGAAGAGGTGAGCTTAGAGCTCGGTCGTGAGATCTACCAAGCCAGTGGGGCTCAGGCGGCGGGGAGCTCCGGCTCGGAGCGCCCTTCCGGCAAGGATTACATCGATGCGGAGTACGAGAAGAAAGATGACTGAATCGTATGGCTAAGAAGGACTATTACGAGATCTTAGGGGTATCGCGCACGGCCTCCCAGGACGAGATCAAGAAGGCGTTTCGGCAGCTCGCGAAGAAATACCACCCGGACAAGGGTGGCGACCCGGAGAAGTTCAAGGAAGTTGCCGAAGCATATGAGGTGCTGAGCGATCCGGACAAGCGTGCCCAATATGATCGCTTCGGGCATGTGGGGCCGGAGCAGCGCTTTGACTTCGATCTCAGGGATTTCCGCCGCGCCCGCGAGGCCTTTGAAGAATTTGGGTTTGGCTCGGCTTGGGAAGATATCTTTGATATGTTCTTTGGGGAGGGGCTGCGCACCCGCACCACACGGGAGCGCCGGCGCAGTCGCGCCCAGCGTGGTGAAGATCTCGAGTATCGTTTGCGCATCAACTTAGAAGACGCAGCGTTTGGCGCCCAGATGAAGCTCACCGTGCCCAGATATGTCATGTGTGATGTCTGTAGGGGAACGGGCGTTGAGCCAGGGACGCAGCGCACGATGTGTCCCGATTGTCATGGGCGCGGGGAGATTCAGTATCGCCAGCAGACGCTTTTGGGGAGCTTTGTGAACATCCGGACGTGTGGGCGCTGCGGCGGCACAGGCGAGATCATAGAGCATCCCTGCCGTCGCTGTCATGGCTCCGGGCGGGTGAAGACGGAGAGCCAGCTCTCCGTAAAGATTCCGCCGGGGGTCGACACGGGCTCACGGTTGCGCTTGGCGGGAGAGGGCAATGCGGGGCTGGAGGGCGGGCCACCGGGAGATCTGTATATTACTGTTGAAGTGCGACCGCATCCGATCTTCCGGCGCCAGGGCGATGATATTTATATTGATCTGCCCATCAAGTTCACGCAGGCGGTGTTGGGGGCGCGCGTGAAGGTTCCCACGCTCTACGGCGAAGAAGAATTAGTGATCCCGGCGGGGACGCAATCTGGGGAGACGTTTAAGCTTGCCGGCAAGGGCATTCCCCACCTGCAGGGCTGGGGCAAGGGTGATCAATACGTCACGGTCACAGTTCAAGTTCCCAAGGGCGTATCGCGCAAGGCGCAGGAGCTCTTGAAGCAACTCGAAGATGAATTATAAATTCGTGCACAATCACGAGCTTGAGCCTCTACCAGTTCACATCCATCCTTTGGTATACTTGCAGTAATTGTACTCGTCTATCGCTTTCAACGGATTTCTGCCAATAGTTTGCTCTCCACCAAGGCTTTGAACCTGCGCTTTCACAATTCGCATAAAACGACAGTATCTGTCGGCATTCGTGCCTATCCTCCCCAGCGGAAGGTCATAAGCCTCAGCTATGGCGCGGTCCCAAAGGGGGAAGAAACGCGGTGCCAATAGATGCAAACACTTTGCAGCTCCTACAGGGCCAAGGATCTCCTCAAAAGCCTTGAAAACGTGCTTCACTTCGCTCTCCTCCTCTTGGTCGAACTCTTCTATAGACCGTTGCCTAAAAGCGATCAGAATCGAATAGTGCTCGCGTATAAGCCGCTCTATATCGGCAAAGTGTTGTTCATCGAATCTTCTGTGAAATTGATAGAACACCCTGTTCCAAGTCTGGAGAAGCACAGCCAGGGCTTCGGCAACGCTTAATGTCTTACTATGCAGAGCAAGTGACACCAATTCCGTCGCAGCTCGATAAAAAAGATCGCGTGGCTCACTTGCTTCAAAAACTTGCCTTGCCAATTTAATATCCTGTAGGGTCGGCGTTGGGGCCTTCATCTTCTTTTGCCTCAAGGCAGTCTAGTTTGCGGCATGTACTCGCAGTGGCGAAGCCACCGCCTGTCAAAAATACTTCTATCTCACCCATCTCCATAGCTCCTGCAGCGTCGGAGACTTGCCGTACATTAAAATC
>CAZODX010000137.1:0-4160 GCA_964578715.1 uncultured Thermotogae bacterium
GCGCCGGCGCCAGCAAGCCCGCCTGGGCGGTGGCCCAGACCGCATCGAGCGCCAGCACCGCTCGGGCAAGCTCACCGCACGCGAGCGCCTGGAAGTCCTCTTGGACGAGGGCTCCTTCGTCGAACTCGATCCATTCGTGGTCCACCGCACTACCGATTTTCCCCTGGAGAAGATCCCCGGCGATGGCGTCGTCACCGGCTATGGGCGGATCTGGGGGAGAAGAGTCTACGTCTTTGCTCAAGATTTTACGGTCTTTGGCGGCTCGCTCTCCGAAGCCCATGCCGAGAAGATCTGCAAGATTATGGACTTGGCCCTCAAATCCGGGGTGCCCATCATCGGGCTGAACGACTCTGGAGGCGCCCGCATCCAAGAGGGCGTTGTGAGCCTTGGCGGCTACGCCGAGATTTTTTTAAGGAACGTCTTAGCTTCAGGGGTGATCCCACAGATCTCGGCTATCTTAGGGCCGTGCGCCGGCGGCGCGGTCTACTCCCCAGCTATCACAGATTTTATCTTGATGGTGCAGCACACGAGCTATATGTACGTCACCGGCCCCAAGGTCGTCAAGACCGTCACCCACGAGGACGTCACCCACGAGACGCTCGGCGGCGCCGAGGTCCACGGCTCAAAGAGCGGGGTCGCTCATTTCGTCGAGCCCGACGAAGTGAGCTGCCTAGAGCGCATCCGTGAGTTGCTCAGTTACATACCCCAGAACAATCGCGAGCTGCCCCCTCGTCTCCCCTGCGATGATCCCCCAGATCGCACCGACCCCGAGCTCAACGAGATCATCCCCCAAGAGTCGACCAAGCCCTACGACATCAAGCAGATCATCACGAGCGTTGTGGACGACGGGGTCTTCTTAGAAGTGCACCGGGACTGGGCGCAGAATATCGTCGTTGGGTTTGCGCGGCTTGGGGGGCGCTCCGTGGGGATCGTGGCGAATCAGCCGGCCCATCTTGCCGGGGTGCTCGACATCAACGCCTCCGTGAAGGCCGCGCGCTTTGTGAGATTCTGCGATTGCTTCAATATCCCGTTGATAACGTTTGTGGACGTGCCGGGCTTTCTGCCGGGGACCGATCAAGAGTGGAACGGGATTATCCGTCACGGCGCAAAGTTGCTCTATGCGTTCGCCGAAGCGACCGTCCCCAAGGTGACGGTGATCGTCAGGAAGGCCTATGGCGGGGCTTATGACGTGATGTCTTCCAAGCACATCCGCGGGGATTTCAATTTTGCCTGGCCCACCGCGGAGATCGCCGTGATGGGGCCCCAGGGGGCCGTCGAGATCATCTACCGAAGAGAGATCGAGCAAGCCCGCGACCCTGAGGCCCTGGAAGAGCAGTTGGTCCAAGAGTATATCGAGAGATTCGCTAACCCCTACATCGCGGCGGAGCGCGGCTATGTGGACGACGTGATCGAGCCGGCCCAGACCCGCCCAATCTTAATAGAATCTTTAGCGATGCTGGAGACCAAGCGCGACACCAACCCATGGAAGAAACACGGGAATATCCCGTTGTGAGCACGCTCTCGCAAGAGCGTGGGGAAGGAGTGGGCTGATGACGGTCTTTGTCATCCTTGCGGTGATAGGTTTAGTGCTCTTGCTCATCTCGGCGTTCTTTGGGGTCTTTGGGGACGACATCGAAGCCGCTCCCGAAGTCGAGGGCGGCGGGCCGCATTTTCTCAGTTTGCGTTCGATCGCGGTCTTTCTCACGGCCTTCGGGACGGTGGGGGCCATCGCGCGGTACTATAATCTCTCGGCGATGCTCAGCTCGCTGTGGGGCGTGCTCGCCGGGGTCGCCATGAGCGGCATCTATCTCTTAGCGATGCGCGCGGTGCGCTCGCAAGAGGCGAGCTCGCTGATAGAATCTCAAGATCTCATTGGGCTGACGGGACGGGTCACGGTCGCCATCCCCGCCGACGGCTTAGGAGAGGTGAGCTGCACCGTCAAGGCCCAACTGACGCGGCGCTTGGCACGCTCCAAGAACCGCCAAGCGATCCCCGAGGGGGCCATCGTGCGCATCGCTGAAGTCCAAGGAGACGTCGTGCTCGTCGAGATCGTGTGAAGGAGGGAACTATGTTCGGGTTTACGACACTGCCGTTCTTGCTGGTCTTGGTCGCGTTGATCGTACTGGTCGTCGTGATGACGGCGGTCCGTAACTATATCAAGGTGCCGCCCAACAAAGTCGCGGTCTTCTATGGACGCAAGCATCGATTGCCCGATGGGCGAGTAGTGGGCTTTCGCTTGGTCACCGGCGGCGCGGCCCTCAAGTGGCCCGTCATCGAGAACGTCACGTATTTAGACTTAACAATCTTCCCCATCGATCTCGAAGTGCGGGACATGCCCAATAAAGACGGGGTCTTGGTGAGCGCCCAGGCTGTCGCCAACGTCAAGATCCGCAACGACGAAGAGTCGCTGATCGCTGCCGCTGAAAGATTCTTAGGGCGCAGCTTGGAAGATATCAAACAGATCGCGTATAAGAACTTAGAGGGCCACCTGCGCTCGATCATCGGGCGCTTAACGGTCGAGGAGATCGTGCGGGACCGCGCCAAGTTCAACCAAGAAGTCCTGATGGAAGCGGCAGCAGATTTAGCCAAGATCGGCCTTGGCGTCGACGTCTTGACGATTCAGAAGATCTGGGACTCTGAGGGCTATATCGAAGCGCTGGGCAAGAAGCGCACCGCAGAGGTGAAGCGCGACGCGCGCATCGGGGAGGCCGAAGCCGAGCGCGAGGCGATTATCAAGTCCAGCACAGCCTTGCGCGAAGCCAAGGAGCGCGAGAACGAGAATTTAGCCCTGATCGCCCAAGCCGAGAAGGAGCGCGACGTCAAGAAGGCCCAATTTGAAGCGGAAGTCCAAGCGCAACAGGCCAAGGCCCGCCAAGCCGGCCCCCTCGCCGAAGCCATAGCGCGCCAGCAGGTCGTCGAACAAGAGGTCCAAGTCGATCTTGTGCGCACCAAGAAGCAGATTGAAGTTGCCGAAGCCGAAGCAATCCGGCGCGAGCGCCAATTGCTCGCCGAAGTCATCAAGCCTGCCGAAGCCCAGCGCCAACAGATTATCTTGCAGGCCGAGGCGACCAAACAGAAAGAGATTTTAGAAGCCGAAGGGCGCAAGACGGCGATCATCGTCATCGCCGACGCCGAGAAACAGCGCTTAGCCCTGGAGGGCATCGGTGAGGCCGACGCGATGCGCGCCAAACTCTTAGCCGAGGCCGAGGGCACGAAGGCAAGATTATTGGCCGAAGCGGAAGGGACGAAGGCGAAGCTCTTAGCCGAAGCCGAGGGCATCAAGGCCAAGCTCTTGGCCGAGGCCGAGGGCGCGCTCAAGAAGGCCGAAGCGTTTGCCAAGCTCGACGAGTCCGCCAAGACGATGCTCGTCTTAGAGCGCCTACCCGAGGTCATCAAGGCGTTCGCACCCGTCGCTGGGGCGATCGCCGCTCCGCTGGGCAACATTGACAAATTAGTGATGCTCGACAGTGGCTCCCCCGACGGAGCAAATCCCCTGAGCCGCCTTGCCAATACCGTCCCCACGACGATGTTCAATCTCATGCAAGCGGCGCAAGCCGTGGGGATTGACATCAGCGGGCTGCTAGGTAAGATCGGGATCAAGGCCGAAGAAGAGAAGAAGAGCGACAAGCAATCGTGAAGGGGAATAGCTATGCCCGAATCTGTTTATACGTCGCAGAGGCCGTTCGTGGAGCACGAGATCACTACGCTGGTGATCTGCTGTTCCAGCAATGCTTTTCTGCCCTACACCCAAGAGTTTGTGGAGAAGGGCTTGGGGCTGGAGCCGGGGCACTACGATCTCCTAGCCGTGCCCGGCGGGCCGCAGTTCTTATTGCTGACGGAGTATCTCCCAAAGTTCGCGTGGGTCGGGCACAAGTGGGTCAAGTTCTTGGTCGAGCGCCATCGCCTGAAGAGGGTGATCGCGATCTCGCACGAAGATTGCGCGTGGTATAACGACGATCGTTTCGTCCCCAAATTTCTGCAGCAGTTTGGGGTGGGGCAATCCCTCAAGGAGCGTCAGCGTCAGGATTTGAGGGAGATCGCGCAGGCGCTGCGCGCTGTGGGGCTTTCGGTCGAGGCGTATTACGCCGAGAAGGGCACCGACGGGCGAGTACACTTTCACAGAGAGGCGTGATCCCTCACCCCTGACCCCTCTCTTGACC
>CAZODX010000138.1:0-4125 GCA_964578715.1 uncultured Thermotogae bacterium
ATGGGCTGGGTGCACCGGCGGCGCGACTTGGGCGGTCTTATTTTTATAGACCTGCGCGATCGCTCCGGGATCGTGCAGTTGCTCTTCAGCCCGGAGCAGAGCGCCTATGCCCAGGCACGTGAGCTCAATCGGGAGGACGTCATCTACGCGCACGGGGCGGTCGTCGCGCGTGCTCCCGAAAATATCAACCCCAAGCTGCCCACCGGTGAGATCGAGGTTCGCGTCGAAGAGATAAGGATTCTCAATCGTTCCAAGACCCCGCCCTTTGCGATCGATGTCACGGACCCTGACCAGCTCGCCCAGGAGCTTGTGCGCTTAGAGTATCGCTACCTCGATTTGAGAAGACCAGAGCTTCAGAAGAACTTTGCCTTGCGCCATCGGGTCTGTTTAGATATTCGAAATTTCTTGAGCGAGCGTGGCTTCTACGAGATCGAAACCCCTATGCTTACAAAATCTACCCCTGAGGGAGCACGGGACTATCTCGTCCCCAGCCGCACCTTTCCGGGGAAGTTCTTCGCGCTGCCCCAGTCGCCTCAGCTCTTTAAGCAGCTCTTGATGGTCGCAGGGTTTGAGAAGTACTTTCAGATTGCGCGGTGCTTTCGCGATGAAGACCTGCGGGCCGACCGCCAGCCCGAGTTCACTCAGTTAGACTTAGAGATGAGCTTCGTCTTCGACGAGCGCCCGATTACTGAACTTATTGAAGAACTGATTTGTTTTCTCTTTGAGAAGCACTTAGGAGTCTCTCCAGCACGCCCCTTCCCCAAGGTGAGCTACGCTGAGGCCATGGAGCGCTACGGGTCTGATAAGCCCGATCTGCGCTTTGGCTTGGAGCTGATCGATCTCTCTCAGGCTCTTGGAGGCTCAGAGTTTCGCATCTTCGCGGAGACGCTCAAGAGTGGGGGTGTCGTGAAAGGGCTTGCTGTGCCCGGTGGGGCCAAATACTCACGCAGCCAGCTTGCGGAGTTAGAAAAGCACGCTCAGGCCCTGGGTGCCAAGGGATTGCTCTGGGCGAAGTTCACGGATCAGGGGCTGGAGTCGCCCATCGCCAAGTTCCTTAATGCGCAGATAGTCAAAGAGCTTCAGCAGGTGACCCAAGCCCGTCCCGGTGATCTCGTCTTGCTCATTGCTGGGGAGCGCAAGATGACGAACACGGTCTTAGGGGCACTGCGTCTTGAGCTCGCCCGGCGCGAAGCCCTCATCCCCAAAGACCAATGGAAGTTCTGCTGGGTCGTAGATTTCCCGCTCTTCCAATGGGACGAGCAAGAGCAGCGATTGGTGAGTGAGCACCATCCGTTCACGTCGCCGAAGGCTTCGGATGTGGAGCTTTTAGACAAAGACCCGCTCAAGGTGCGCGCGAACGCCTATGACTTTGTGCTCAACGGGATTGAGCTGGGCGGGGGCAGCATTCGTATTCACAATCGCGAGCTCCAGCAGAAGATCTTCGATCTGTTGGGGCTGACAAAAGAAGAGACGGAAGCGAAGTTCGGGTTCTTCTTGCGCGCTTTAGAATACGGGGCACCGCCGCACGGTGGAATTGCGCTGGGCTTAGACAGACTGATTATGCTCATGGCCGGAGCCAACTCGATTCGCGATGTCATCACCTTCCCAAAGACCAATACGGCGTACTGTCCGCTGACCGGTGCGCCGGTGGAGGTGAGTGAGAAGCAACTGCGCGAGCTGGGGATTCGAGTAGCAACCGGATGCTGAAACTTCGGCTTACGAGAGAGAAGTCTGCTCTATGATCACCAGATGGCGTGGGATAGTGCCCGTTATAGCTGTGCTCTTGCTGGTGCTGCTGGCGGCGGGGGTATCGCACATCTCATTTGTGGGGACGCGCTACGGCCCGGCAGAAGAGCCTTCCGAGCAGTCTGCAGACGCGCTGTCACGCCCCCAGCAGATGGAGCGCGATCTCCCGCCGTGGTGGGAGCAGGCTATTCTCGTCTTTCTGGGGGTTTTCGTTGTTATATCTATGGTTTCGATACTCTTATGGCCCAGGGGCTTGTGGGAGGCCCTCAAACGCGCTCTGCCCTCGGCCCTCTGGTTCGCGGCGATCTTATTGATTCTGATGCGCTGGCGTAATCGGCCCTTCTTCACCGAGCCCAAGGAGGCGCCCCCGGGCGCGGGAGCCGCCCCACAGCCCGATCAGCCCTTTCCAACTCTGGAGCAGGTGCATGTCCCCTCGTGGGCCACGTTTCTCTTTATATTGCTTGCTTTGATAGCCGTGAGCGTAGCGATCTTTGTCGTGTGGCGTCTGTGGCGCGCGCGCCCTCGGCCTATCCCCGCAGAAGAGCTCGCGGGCCTCACGAGGCGCTACGCTCAAGAGCTGCGCTCTGGGGCCCCGGTGCACGAGACGATCCTGCGGTGCTATCGCGAGATGTGTCAGCTCTTAAGCGAACGATTTCATCTAGAAATTTCGCGGGCTATGACGGCGCGGGAGCTTGAGAGAAGATTAGCACAGATTGGGATTCTCGAGGAGCATATCAGTCGGCTGTCGCGGCTGTTTGAGTGGGCGCGCTACAGCCCGGCGCGTCCGACGCCAGAACAAGAGCGCGAGGCGCTCCAGCTCCTTGAAGAGATTACTCATATCTACGGGCGTCGCGCCCCTGAGGTGCTCCACCCCGCATGACACGACGACGATGGCTTTTGTTTGGGTTTGGGCTTGGGCTTATTGCCCTTGCTGTGGTGTTAACGCTCAGCTATGGAGAGGTGCTGCGCGAGCGCCTGCTGCGCTCTATTCTCTATGAGCTGTGGCTGTGGGAGCTGCGCTTGGAGAGTTTGCCCTTCGGCTTGGTCTGGATGATCTTTTTGGTCGTAGGGAGCTTAGGCGTCTATATGACGATTCTCGATTTAGTGCTATATGGGCGCACGCATGCGGCTCTCCCGGAGAGAGTTCCCAGAACGGGGCCGGTGCACGCGCTGGCGCATAAGATCGAGTTGGCGTGCCACGGGGAGCTGGCGCGTTGGAACGTCCATCGTCTCGTAAGCGACATCGCGCTGCAATGGATCGTACTGCGTGCCGGAGTGAGCGAGGGTGATGCGCGCCGCCGCTTTGCCCAGATCGTTCCCAAATTGCATGGTGCGCTCGACTTAGAATTCCCCAGAGCGGCGACGCGGCGGGGCTGGCTCTGGCTGAGCGAGCGTCTGCCGACGAGCTTCTCTCAGAAAAAGCATCGCTTGGAAGAGATCGCGCAGCTCACCGATATCTTAGAAGACTTCGCTGGAGAGGCCTATGATCGCGCTTGCGACCGTCGCTGAAAGAGCCCAAAAGATCTTAGACGAAGTCGAGAAAGCCGTCATCGGCAAGCGCGCTGTGCTAGAGCACGTCTTGATCACGGTGCTCGCGGGCGGGCATATTCTCTTTGAGGACTTGCCGGGCTTGGCCAAGACGTTGACGGCCAAAAGCTTTGCGACTGTGCTGGGCTTAGAGTTTAAGAGAATTCAGTTCACGCCCGATCTCTTGCCCGGCGACATCACCGGGACGTATATCTACGAGCGTCACAGTGGGCGGTTTGAGCTGCGCCCAGGGCCGATCTTTGCGAATCTGATCTTAGCCGACGAGATCAATCGCGCGTCGCCCAAGACCCAAGCGGCGCTTATGGAGGCGATGCAAGAGTCTCAAGTGACGCTTGAAGGGCAGACGCTCGCTCTTCCGCAGCCGTTCATCGTGATGGCCACACAAAACCCTATTGAATTTGAGGGGACTTTTCCGTTGCCGGAGGCGCAGCTTGACAGATTCATGGTGCGGCTGTCGCTGGGGTATCCCTCGGCGGAGCACGAGCAAGAGATGTTGAAGCGCCGTCGCGAGCGCGGCCAAGACGAGCCACAGCTGCAGAAGATCGTAGACGCTGAAGAGCTCTTGGCGATGCGCCGGGCGTTAGAGACGGTCTTTGTGCATCCGGATATAGAGCGATATATCGTCGAGCTGGTGCAAGCGACGCGCGCTGATGGTCGAGTCTTAGTGGGGTCGAGTCCGCGTGGCTCGTTAGCGTTATTGAAACTCTCGCGGGCGCGGGCGGCACTCGAAGGGCGCGACTACGTCATCCCTGATGACGTCAAGTCCGTCGCTCATGCGGCGCTCGCCCATAGATTGATCTTGCAGCCGGAGTTGTGGATGAAGAAGCTCTC
>CAZODX010000139.1:0-4109 GCA_964578715.1 uncultured Thermotogae bacterium
CTCGCTGCGACGGTTTCAGCTAACGTCTCGATGGCCATAGCGTTCACGCTCCTTACAAAGAGTATAGCCAACTTTGCGCACCGATGAGAAATTCTCTAGACTTTCGTGTATGGGCCGCATACTCGGCATAGATTTTGGCGACAAACGCCTGGGGCTGGCCCTCAGCGACGAAAGCCACACGCTCGCTAGCCCCCTCGCTGTCTACGAACGCAAAGACCTCCAGAGCGATCTAAAATTCTTGAGCGATCTTATCTCACAGTATCAGATTACTGAGATCGTGCTGGGGCTGCCCGTCAAGATGGACGGCTCGCTGGGGCCTAAAGCCCAGCAAGTCCTTGAATTTCAAAAACTTCTCGAAGAGCACGTAAAAATCCCCGTCTCGACCTTCGACGAGCGCCTGACGACCGCTGAAGCCGAACGCGTGCTCCTCCAAGCCGATCTCAGCCGCAAAAAGCGCAAAGCGCGCCGCGATGCCCTCGCGGCTGTCTTGATCTTACAGGGGTATCTGCAAGTTCGCCCTCCAGGGCAGATACAGAGGTCTGCCCCTACTTAAATTTGATCTTCTGAATCCGATGGTTCCCCTCTTCGGCAACGTAGATGACGCCCTCAGGATCAACAGCCAGATCAACGGGTTGATCGAACTGGCCGTCACCGGCTCCTAAGCTGCCCCACTTCACGATAAACGCGCCGTCGCTCGAAAATTTTTGAATCCGGTCGTTGCCCGTGTCGGCGACGTACACAAAGCCGTAAGTGTCTACAGCGATCCCCAGGGGCGCTTGGAACTGCCCATCGCGATCCCCAAGAGACCCCCATTGCCCCAGATACGACCCATCAGCCGTAAATCTCTGCACCCGCCCGTTGCCCGTATCGAGCACATAGACAATGCCCTGATTGCTTACAGCAATATCGTTGGGAGAGTTAAATTGCGATTCAGCTTGGCCGAACATGCCCCACCGAGCAATCAAGACGCCGGTCGGGCTGAATTTTTGAATTCTGTTATTGACTTTATCGGCGACGTAGACGTTGCCCGCGGGATCGGTTGCCACACCCGTGGGAAAACTAAACTGTCCCTCGCCTGTGCCTAAGCTGCCCCACTTCGCTACGAAAGCCCCGCTCTCGGTGAATTTCTGAATTCTCTGATTGCCCGCGTCGGCAACATAGACATAGCCCTGAAAGTCCACGGCGATCCCCAACGGCCCGGTGAGCTGGCCGTTGCTGCTGCCGCGCCCGCCCCATTGCACGAGAAACTTCCCATCGCTTGTGAACTTCTGCACCCTATCCAAGCCAAAGTCGGTCACATAGACGCTGCCACGCCCGTCGAGCGCCAGATGCGAGACCCCGTTGAACTGAGCCTCTCCTGCCCCACGCGTCCCCCATTTCCCCAAAACACTGATAAGCGTCACCGCCTCGAAGCTGAACTCCACGGGGAGACTCTGATTACCCGCTTCGTCTACTAGCGTGAGCCGTAGGCGCACCTTCTGGGGAATCTTCGAGAAGACGAAGAACGGAAAACTCCCGCTCGTCTGGCCCTTCACTTTAGGATTGAAACTGAACGGCGCAAAATCCACAGCTTCGATGACGTCGAAGCGCGCTTGAACGATATCCCCATCGGCGTCGCGAAACCGCACCGCACCGAACGTTTTACTGCCATCGGCGGGGATGACCGAACGAAGATCGACTCCCAAGATCTCGGGGGAGAGCGGGCTGCCGCCACCGCCCTGCTGCCCATACACCCATAAGACCAACAGCACAGCCCCAACACCGAGTGCGACGCTCAGCCGCACCATGTGAACCAGGCCCTTCACGTGAACCTCCTCCCTTCACGGCTTTATCTATAGCGCCGTGAACTTCTGTGGGCAAGAACGGCTGTCCCACCTGCAGTGTCCGCCTGTCTGAAGGGGGAAATGCTTTGAAGAAATTAGTTCTGTGAAGAGATCAGATCAAGCCCGTGGGGAAAGAGATCGCTCCGGTAGAGCCGAAAGCTCTCGTCGCGCTTGTGCGTGTCATTCTGCAGGGCAAGAAATCGTTCTCCAGAGAGATAGAGCGTGAGCGTCAGGCGCTCGCCCCTGAGCAGATACTCTTCGGCCTGAACGAGAGCGCCCTGAGCACCGCGCATCTGAACAGGGCCGACGTGCTCGACGAGCACCCAGAGCTCGCCCTGATCACGCCGGTCGCCTCGCAGGCTGATCACTTTGAGCTTCTGGGGAGCATCGGGCTTGGCCCACAAGGGCAGGATCGCATACGAGCTGAACATCCCTAACAGCAAGAACGGCTCTTGGGGAAGGGCGATCTCGGTCTGGCGCTCGCCGTCGTTGACCGTGCCCGCCGTTGCGCCAAAGCTCGCGCTCACCCGTCGGTTGCCGATCCCAATGGGGCCGTCTAATGCCAACTGATAGCTGATGGGGCGGCGCTGCGCCGTAAACGTCATCGCTTGAACGAAGGTCGCTTGGACGTGAAAAAAAGCGATCTTGAACGCGAGAGTTCCCTGCGAGTGCAGCACAAGCTCCCCGTTCTCGCGGCGTTCAAGAGTATATTCTTCCGTGCCCAATCGCTGGCCGCGCGCTTCGACGGTCAACGTCCCAGCGTCAATGACCCCAGCACCAACGGGCACCGTGACATCTGGCGATGCAGAGGGCGCAGACGGCTCCGGTGCTGGAGCCGAAGAGGGAGCAGCAGGCAAGGGCGGCACCGGCAAGAGAGCTGTCGAGCTCGACGACGCTCCCGGCCCCAGCGCCCACCACAGCCAGCCTATCGCACCGCCGACTATAGCAGAAAGAATCACTCCAATAACCAAAAAACGCTTGCGCATCTCAAGTCAGTTTTACCAAACTCGCGGCGCTTCGTCCAGGGATTTGACGCCGCCTGCTCCTATGCACTATATTTCAAGCTATGAAAAAACTCCTCGGGATTCTGACAATCTTCGCTCTATGGAGCGCTGAGATCGTCTTGGCGCAGCCGCGCATTGGGCCGCTCTGCGGGTACACACCGCCGCGCAGCGAGTTCCGAGACTTAAAACTCTCTGCGAACTATCGCTACTATAACGATCAGTTTAGAGACAATCGCGATAACGTGAACTCCGGGAGCCTGCGCGCGTCGTTTTCGCGCCTGCTCGATGCGCCAGCGTTCGGGCTCTCTCAGCAAGCCAATCTCAAACTCGACTTGACACGAGATACCCTCAACTACCAAGCCGATGGCGCGATGAACGTGCGTGCGTACCTTGAGCAAACGAATTTCTTCGGGTTCGTGGGCGCCGAAGCCCAAGGGGCGACGACGTTCATCAGTCCTGGGCTGCGGGTCTCAGCGGGCCTGGGGTACGGGCGTTTTAAAGACGTCACAGCGCTCTCCAAAGCCCTCAAAATTCAAGAGCGTCTGTTAGGGCTGAAAGCCCTCGCTGCGCCCTTGCCCGCCGCGGTGCTCTTCGAGCTCGCCGATACGATTGGGCGGCGCGTTGAATTCCCTGATATTGCGAGCCTTGTGCAAAGATTGGAAGAGATCATCGAAGCGAGCGGGTTCGTCCCTCAGGGGCAGCTTGGGGCTGTGGCGCTGTTGCGCATCGAAGAGATCGTGAACGAGACAGCCGACGAGAAGCTCTGCGGCTGGGAGTTGCGCCTAGGAGTAGGCTATGAGCTCCTTGATCCATACAAGGGGGCGCGTGATTGGCTGACGCTCGCGTCATTTGAGTACGCGCTCGCGCCCGCGCCGCGCTCGCAATTTAAGAGTAGTTTGCGCTTCAGCTCGTCGCTGGCGCTCCTCGAAGACTATGTGCTCATCGCCCAAGCAAATTACGCATTTCGCATCAGCGAGAGCATAGACGCGCAAGCGTCCTATAATTTTGTGCGCACGCAGCTTCAAGCTCGAACCCCTCTGGACATCCAGAGCATTGATCTGCGCTTGACGTTCCAAGTCCAAGCCAATCTCAATCTCGCTATACAGCTGGAGTTCACGCTTGCCAGCGACTTTGAGGAATGGACTCAAGGGTTGACGATCACGGCAAACTATGATCTCTTCTAGGAAGATCCCCGCGTGTGTGCTCGTGACACTGCTGGCTCTGTGGTCTGTCGCGGGAGAGGTGCGCGCGGAGCGCCCGATGCAGCCCATAGATTATATCC
>CAZODX010000140.1:0-1116 GCA_964578715.1 uncultured Thermotogae bacterium
GCGGTCGCCCAAGCCGCGATGGAGACCGGCGTGGCGCGCGTCAAACTCGACCTCAACAGATACAGAGAGCAGCTTGAGGCGCGCTTAGGGAAAGCTCGCGAGATGATGCGCATCGTCTTCAACAAAGCACGCGCCAACCCCAAGAGAATTGTCTTAGCCGAAGGCGAACACGAGAAGATGATCCGCGCCGCCTATCAGATGGTCTTCGAGCGCATCGCCAAGCCCATCCTCTTGGGAGATGCTCACACTATTCGTGCGCGTGCCCAGCAGCTCCAAATCAATCTCAACGGCATCGAAGTGATCGATCCGCGCACGGATGCACGCCGCGAACGCTATGCCCAACGACTCTACGAGCTGCGCTGCCGCAAGGGCGTGGCGCTCACCGAAGCCCACGAACTGATCACCAAGCCCAATTATTTTGCGGCCGTCATGGTCGAGCTGGGCGACGCGGACGGCATGATCGCGGGCTTGGGCTTCCACTATCCTGAGGGGCTGCGCCCCATCTTACAGATCATCAAGACCTGTCCTGATTGCAAGACCATTGCCGGGGCGTATCTCGTGACGCTCAAGAACCGAGTGCTGCTCTTTGCCGATGCGACCGTGAACGTCGAGACCGACGCCGAGAAATTAGCGGAGATCGCGATCCTGACGGCGCGTCTGGCCAAAGACTTCGACATCGAGCCGAGAATCGCAATGCTCTCGTATTCAGACTTTGGCAGCGTGCGCCATGCGCGCACGGAGCGCGTCCGCCAGGCCGTAGAGATCGTGCGCCAGCGCGCTCCCGAGCTGATCATAGATGGCGAGATGCAGGCCGACACCGCCCTCATCCCAGAGATCCTCAACGGCGGGTATCCCTTCAATCGTCTCAAAGAGCCCGCGAATGTCCTGATCTTCCCGAACCTAGAGTCGGGGAATATCAGCTATAAATTAGTGCAGTGCTTGGCGAACGCGGAGATCGTCGGTCCGATCTTGATCGGCACGCGCAAGCCGGCTCACGTGCTGCAGCGCTATCACGAAGTCAAAGACATCGTGAACCTCGCGGCGATTGCCGTGGTCGAAGCCCAGAAGCTCGAAGAGTCCATCAAGGGGTGCTGCCCGGAATAGCTTACTTTGCGC
>CAZODX010000140.1:1126-4098 GCA_964578715.1 uncultured Thermotogae bacterium
CGACTGAAGTCGCCGGCTCAGCCGATGAAAGCGTGCTCAAGCACGCTCCAAGCCCAATTCATTGGGCTTACATCTCACTGAGCCGGGTGCTTGAGCACCCGGCCTGAAGACTTCAGCACTTTGAGGAGCTTCTCCAGCTCCCCTTCAGCCATGCTATAGAAGTGCTCCGGCTGCGGGAATTTCTTGCTCTTGACGTCTTCGCGATATTTCGAGAACGCCTCGAGCAAGATCGGGCTTAGATTGACATATTGTTTGACGAACTTCGGCGTAAAGCGCTCGAACATCCCGATCATATCGTGGACGATCATCAGTTGGCCGTCCACGTCTGTGCCGCTGCCCAGCCCGTAGACGGGAATCTTCACGCGCTCATGGATGATCTTCGCAACGGGAGCGGGAACGCATTCTAACAGTATGGCGAACGCGCCGGCCTCTTCAAGGGCTTCGGCGTCGGCGATCAGTCTTTTTGCCGTTTCAGCGTCGCGCCCTTGGGCTTTATAGCCGCCTAACTGTGTATACGACTGTGGGGTCAAGCCGATGTGCCCCATCACGGGGATTCCTGCGTCGGTGATCGCTCGCACGATGGGGGCCATGCGCACCCCGCCCTCTAATTTCACAGCGTCGGTGCCGCATTCAGACATAAAGCGCCCGGCATTGCGGATCGCTTCTTCTTTGGAGACCTGATAGCTCATATACGGCATATCCCCGATCACAAAAGCGTACTTCACCGCGCGACAGACGGCTGCCGTAAACGTGATCATCACGTCCATCGTGACGGGCAGCGTCGTGGGGTAGCCGAGCATGGTCATGCCCAGTGAATCCCCGACTAAGATCATTTCGACGCCGGCGCGGTCCATCAAGAGCGCTGTGGGATAGTCATAGCACGTGAGCCAACTGACGGGCTCTTTGTTGGCTTTCATCTCGTAGAGCTTGGGAATAGTGATCTTCTGCCGTTCGGGCTGTTGCGCCTTGGGTGCCATAGTGAGCCTCCTTTATTTACGGCTTCGGGATTGCCAAGTCTTTCGTGCCCGGCTTGGAGATCACGGCTTCGGGGTAGTTCTCTTGGATCAGCTCGTGAATCGTCTGAGCGTACTTGACTTTTTCGCGGGCCATGTCAGCTAAGAGCTGCGGGCTCGTCCAGGGTTTGTAGAGCGCCCCTGGGCCGGCAGCACACGCCGGACCGTGCTCGATCTTAAAATAACAGGGCGCGCAGACACGGACCATCTCCGGGGCATCATAAAATCTCAAATATCCCCCAAACGACTCGGTCAGGACGATGTGCAAGTCCATCGGGATATCTATAGCTTTGCGGATCGCAGCGAGCTGGGGCAAAGATAAATCCGCGATGGGGTTGAACGTCCCTGCGCCGAGCATCTGCAAGACTCTGCCTCCGGCAGGGTTAGCGTGCCCCGCGTAGATCGAGACCTTGAACGTGACGTCCTTGGGGATGTCGCCCTTCTGTTTGAGCTCGTTTAAGAGCCAGAGCAGCCCTTCGTCAATGACTAAGAACCCGCGAAAGCCCAGCTCAATCGCGCGAAAAATATCAGAGATCACATAGCGCAACTGATCAGCTCCCCTGAATCTCAGCCCTGAAAACGCCCCCTCGGGGGTCACTAACTGTCTGCCCGTGTCCCACGCCGAGCGCGGCCCAGGGGTGAGAATCACCTCGAGCTTGGCTTGGGCGGCGAGCTTGGCAAACTCTTTCAGCTCTTTTTTATCTAAGAGCGTCGCGCCCATCACAACCGAAATAATTCGGTGAATGGGCATCTTGCGCTTCTCGCTCTCGTCAATCAGGGCTTCAAGGACACTCAGACGCTCCACACCCGAGATCTCCATGCGATACTGAGCGCCGTCGGGGAAGCGCTTTTCGCTGGTGGGCAGATCATACGCGTCCCGCCCGGGGATGCCGACCTTCTCCATCATCGTGGCGACGTGTTGCATCTTCATAAAACCTCCTTTGTCGAGTGTGCGTTAAATGCCCAGCGCCATCACGAGCAGGCCCGTCAGCGCGATGAGCGCTCCTGCGAGCGCGTGCACCACCGCTACTCCCACCGTCGAGACGACCAGCGGCCACATATATACTCATCCCCTTCTGCGCGAATTGATTCGATTGTAGGCGGGCTGCTTCTCGGGCACCATGACCTAGAGCAGCTTCTAAAATGATCGTGAGCATTGCGGCATAGATCAGCTCAAAGTATCTTGCAAGTGGCATGCGCGAGCCAGGCATCGTTATAATGTACAACGAAAGTCTTGGGTGAAAACGCGAAGGAGGCATCCATGCGTGATGTGGCCGTCCTGGGGGTCGGGTACACAGCTTATGCGAGCCAGACCCCAGAGGTCAACTGGAAGGAGCTCATCTACGACGCGGCCGTCAAAGCGTACGCTGACGCTCAAATAGACCCGCGACGCGACGTGGATAGCTTCGTGACGTGTGCGGAGGACTTTTGGGAGGGTTTTTCGATCTTCGACGAGTTCACGCCCGATCAGCTCGGCGCAGCCCTGCGCCCTATGATGACCGTTTCCGGCGATGGCCTGCACGGGCTGGCTAGCGCCTCTATGCAGATCAAGTCGGGGATAGCGAATATCGTCGTGGTCGAGGCCCACAGCAAGATCTCCGAGCTCTTGACGTATGAGCACGTAACAGAGATGGCGTTTGATCCCGTCTATGAGCGCCCGCTCTCGGCGGAGCGCGAGGTGCATCCATACTACGTTGCAGGCTTGGAGATGAATCTCTATCTCCAAGCGACAGGGACGACCGAGGAGCAGTGCGCGTTCGTCGCGGTGCAGAACCGGCGCAATGCGCTCGATAACCCTTTAGCACCCTATGGGGCGCGCATTGGGCTGCAAGAGATCTTCAATTCCGGCTATGCCTTCACCCCATTGAAAAGATGGGAGATCGCGTCGCGGGCCGATGGGTGCATTGTCTTCGTCTTGGCCGCGGGGGAGATCGCGCGGCGCCTGACGAAGAAGCCATT
>CAZODX010000141.1:0-1502 GCA_964578715.1 uncultured Thermotogae bacterium
GGCGTAGCCTGGGCGAAGCTTGTTGTCAGCGCGTTGCTGCCGGCAGAGGCTGATCCACCGGCGTATCCGTCAGCCAATACGAGATCAACGTTTGTAGTGTTCGGAAGTCTATGGTCTTCCCACACGTCCCGATGACCTCTTCGTCCTCGAGCCAGAGCGCGATAGCCGTCTGAATCTGGGCAAAGCTGATCTTGCTCGACAGCGAGACGTCAATCGCGTTTTGGTCGACATTCAGATACGCGATAGCTACAGGGATCTCTAAGCATTCGACGACGTTCACCGTGTGATCTTTGCCGACCTCGCTCTCGAAGCGCGGGGAGAACGATTCTATGAGCCCCTGGATCGTGTACGGGCTGATGATCTCGTCTGTGGGTACAGTGACTTCATAGAGAATGCTGCGGCGTGCGCCTGCGGGGATCTTTTCCGTGAAGATCCACGTATTGGCGCCCTGTTTGAACGCTGCACTGGTAGTGCCCTCTAGCGGTCGCACCTCCCAGCGTTCGGGAAGTTTCTCTGTCAGCGTCAACCCCAGGAGATCCTTCTCGGCTTGGACTTCAACTCTCACTCTGAAGATGTTGCCGTTGGGCGTGCGCAGATAGACTTGATAGAACGGGAACGGCGCTAAAATCGAGCGCATCGCTGATCCGCCAATTGACGTATCTTCAGGGATGGTTCGGTCTACCGTAACATTGGCTAAGTGATGGGCGACGATCTTCTTGAGAGACTCTAAGTCAAGCGGGGCGTCGCACGTTCCCGGAACCGGCGTATCTTCCTGCCAGAACGCGACCGCCCGCTGCATCTGATCGAACGTGATCTCCTCCGACATGCGCAAGTCGATTGTATCCGTAGCTGTATCGAGATGTGCGATGGCGACGATCGCAGGCAGACACGTGACGATGGAGATGCGTGAGAACGGCTCGTTGGTCTCGCCTAGCACGGGGATCTCTTTAATATCCGGGACGGTGCTGGAGATTCTCCCGACGATATCGAAATCTTGGGGCAGCGGCCCACCGATCAATTGATCGGTCTTGGGGATGGTGACGTCGTAGACAATCCGGCGGGTCTCGCCGCTGCGCACGATCGTAGGGAAGATCCATTGAGTTTGGGCGGCCTTGAAGGTCGCTCCACCGCTATCGATAGGGGTGACCTCCCAGTTGGCGGGCAGGTCTTCGTCCAACCCCAGACCGCTCATGGAGGTCCGTACCGTGATCGTGACCGTCACCCTAAACGTCGTTCCCGGCGCGGCGTGCGTCGTCGAGATAGTGCGCGTGGCGAACGCGACTTCCTTCTCGACGGTGATGGTCTTGGTGATCTGACCGATGGCCCCCTTGTCGTCGGTGACTCTGAGGGTGACTTTCACTTCGCCGATCTGCGTGAATGTCCATTGGACTGTGGGCTTGTCGGTGGAGATCTCAAAGACCCCGTCAGAATTGAAATCCCACTCGTACTTGACGATCTTGCCGTCGGCGACTTGAGAAGCGCGAGCGTCGAACGTAATGGGC